>JAUXCH010000764.1 GCA_030618975.1 Planctomycetia bacterium | reverse complement strand
GGATGGGGCGGCCTGCGCGCCGTCCGGCCTGTGGACCCGGCAGCGGGACGCCGGACGGGGGCGGCCGCCCCCGGAAGCACTCGTCCCCGCCCCGGCCTGCGGTATCATCCCCGCCCGCGCGAGCCCCAGGGCTCGCGACCGCCTCGGATCGCCGGGGCACGAGGTAGTTGAAAGCGTGGCGGGATACTCAAGTGGTCAACGAGGGCAGACTGTAAATCTGCTGGCTTAGCCTTCGGAGGTTCGAATCCCCCTCCCGCCACCACCCCTCTCCTCTGGGGTTTCACGCCGATTTCAGGCCCCTTGCGGCCGCCCGGGCGCCCTTCCGCGCGCGGCATCCAGCGGCATCACTTGGCGTCCTGCGGGCACCCTCCCGCGCAACCCTCGACGCTGCGCATGCCCTGCAGCGCCTCGACGGTTCCCTGAGGATCTCCTGCGAGCCCCCGGGTCGTGCCAGGAGAGACCGGACCTGCTTCTCGCTGCCAGGTGCGGTCGATTCCTCCTCGGCCCGCAGGTCGCCAGTCGCCGAGCACACGGGTCGCCGTGCGACGAGAACCACCGAAACGAGGCATCTGCGCATCCCCTGTCCACCCGGGGATCTCCCGTACGGGTAGCGGTCATCGGCATCCTCCGCTACCGCGGTCGAGCGCCCGTCTCGCGGACCTCTGCAGGCCGCGACGCCCCGTGCCCAGCCACCACCGCGCTGGGTCGCCTTCCGCCACGATCCTCGCGCTCAGATGCCGCCGGGCGCCCGGCGTCGACCTGGTGGTTGACACCGGTGGCAGCCGACCGGCATCCTGGGGCGGCACGGCCGCGACGGGTCACGGCGCCGAGCGTGCGAGGGGCCGGCGGTCTCTCGCACTCACGGGTAGCCGGAGGGGAGGATCCATGCGCAGCAGGGACGGGCCGGGGATGGTCCACTGGTACGGCTCCGACATGTGGCGGAGTCTCCGCGGCCTCTGGCGGGCTACCGACGTGCTCGGCATCCTCGACGCGCGGCGCATCCTGCCGTGGGAGGCGGGCTGGCGCATCGAGTCGCTGGGTCGCGAGCTCTCCGTCCATCCGCACGTGGTGCCCCCCGTCCTGGAAGCGAACTTCCTGGAGGCGACCGTAGCGCGCACGGCGGGAGGGAAAGCGCCGCCGCTGCCCGTGGTCGGCTTCGACTTCGTGGCGGACACGGGGGACGGGTGGAACGAGACGTTCGTTCTCGCCTACCAGCTCACGCGGGCCGAGATCCCCATCCCGGCGCTCGGGCGCTCGTTGCCGCGCGGGTCGTTCCTCGTTATGGGGGGCGACGAGGTCTATCCGGTGGCCTCCGACGAGGAGTACGAGAAGCGGCTCCTGAACCCGTTCGAGGCGGCCCGCCGTGAGGTGCACGACAACGAAGGTCCACCGGTGAAGACGCCGGTGTTCGCCGTGCCGGGCAATCACGACTGGTACGACCGCCTGACCGCGTTCGCCAATCTGTTCTGCCGGCCGCCGGTGATCGATGAATCGCTCGCCGGCCTCGGACCGGAGTCGGCGCGATGTGCCGAGCCGTCCGACACGCGTGAGCGTCCCCGACGCCGGCTCATCGGGTGCTTCCGGCCGTCCCAGGACGTCTCGTACTTCGCGTTCCCGATCGCGTACGGCTGGCACCTCTGGGCCCTCGACATCCAGCTGACGGAGGACCTCGACCGCGTGCAGGAGGCGTACTTCCGAGCGCAAGCCGACGACCTGTCGCCGGGAGATCGGGTCATCCTGTGCGCGGCAACGCCCGAGATCACCTACGGCCGGCGAACCGGCGCGCGCCTCCAGGGGACGCTGCAGTCCATCTGCCGCCTCGTCCAGGAGCGGAACGCTCGCGTACCCCTGCAACTCTCGGGCGACTCGCACAACTACCAGCACTACGTCAAGACCGAGGAAGCGCTCGCAGAGGGACCTCCGACCGCCGAGCAGACGATCGTCTGCGGCGGTGGCGGCGCCGCGAGGTTCCCGACGCACGCGAGGGTTCAGAACCCGGACGCGGAGTGCGTCGAGATCTACCCGTCCGAGGCCCAGTCGCGGCGCAAGGCCCTGGGGCTCTTCCTCCTCTTCCGCTGGGCGAAGGGGGGCTTCATCCCGGCCGCGCTTGCCGGACTGTACGTGCTGCTGACGTTCCTCCTGGCCGTCGTGCCGGTTGCCGGGCTCCTCGCGGGGCTCCTCGTGGTCGGGGGACTCGGCGTCCTGGCGTCGTCGCTCGACAAGGCCGCGGGCGGATCGACGCGGTGGCAGCCCTGGGCCCTGGGCATCGCCCACGGAGTCCTCCAGGTGGGAGCGTGCTGCGGCGTCCTCGCCCTCGGAAGGGAGGCGCTCGGATGGCCCTCTCCGTGGCTCCTCGTCCTGTCCTTCGGACTGGCCGTGCTGGCGCTTCTCTCGCACCTGCTGGTGATCCGAGGGGGGCGCGTTCGACCGATCGGGCCGCTTCTCGGCGGCGCCGCCCTGCTCGGCCTGCTCCTGCTGTTCGCAGTGTGCGACGCCGGTGGCGCCTACCGGGTGCCGATCGCCTTCCTGCTCCTCGCCGGATCGATCGGGGCCCTGCTCGGGAGCTTCCTGGTCGGCGCGTACTTCTACCTGGCCCTCCAGTGGCTCGAGAGCCACCAATCCGCGGCCTTCTCCGCCTTGCGCATCCCCGACTACATGTCCTTCCTGCGGCTCCGGTTCTCCCCGTCCGGCGACCTCGACGTCCACGCACTGGGAATCGACAGGG
>JAUXCH010000184.1 GCA_030618975.1 Planctomycetia bacterium | reverse complement strand
GGACGAGGCGGGCGAGACGACGACGCACGCCGTCCGCGCGCAGGACGACTGACGCCGGGCCGGATCTCGACCCGCCGGAACCGACGCGGGACGAACGCCTCGGCGCGGTCCGGTGCGGTCCGGCGGGGCGCTACGCCTTTACGGCGCGGTCGAGCGCGTCGCCGAGTGAAGCGAGCGCGGCGTCGAGGTCGTCGTCCGCCAGCATGTACGAGATGCGGAGCCAGGTCGGCGCCTGGAAGAACGAACCGGGCACCACGGTGACGCCCGAAGCGGTGAGCGTGTCGGCCGCAACGGCGTCCCCGTCGAGCGGTCGTTCAGGCGTGCCGAGACGGAGGAACCCGGTGAACGCCGCGTCGGGCTTCGTCCACCAGACGTCGTCGCGCGTCCGGACCCAGGCGTCGACGCGATCGGTGAGCTCGGCGGCGCGCGCGCGGTTCTCGAGGAGGCGGGGACGCGCCTGCGGCAGGAACGCGAGGGCCTGGGCCGCCGGAAGGAGAGGCGAGCTCGGACAGACCAGGTCGTCCCAGCGCGCCACCTCGAGGATGCGCTCGGGGTGACCCAGCAGCCAGCCGGCACGCAGGTCCCACATGCCGTGCGATTTGGTGATGCTGTTCGTGGCCACCACACGAGGGTGAAACGTCGCGGCGGAGGGGCGATCGAGCGGGTCGAGATCGAGGTAGACCTCGTCGACGAGCACGACGGCGTCGTGGCGTTCGGCGGTCTCCACGAGGAGATCGAGGTCGGCCGGGTCGAGCCGGGTGCCGCTCGGGTTGTGGAGATCCGTGACGACGATCAGGTCGACGCCGCCTTCGACGGCGACGGCGAGCGCGTCCGGGTCGATCCGCCAGCGGTTCTCGGCGCAGCGACGGAAGGAGCGCACGTCCGCGCCGACGGCCGCCCCGAGGCAGGGGAGCGCCTCGTAGGCCGGGGTCTCCACGGCGACGCGGCCGCCGCGCGCGAACGCGAGGTAGGCGACGAAGTTGGCGTGCGCCGTGCCGAGCGCAAGGTGGACGGCGTCCGGGCCGGGCATCGCGTAGCGCTCGGCCAGGGCCTCGCGGAGGACGGGCCGGGGGTCCACGCCGCCCTCCAGGAACGGTTCGAAGATCCCGTCGAGCGCCCCGGACGGGGGCCGGGGGAGGCCGCTGAGGCCCAGACTCCGGGGGTCCGAGGCCGGAAGGTGGGCCTTGGCCCAGCGCATGTAGGGGAACGGAGCGGCGTCGCCGGCCATGGGTACCCTCGTCGTGGTCTCGAGCCCAGAGCGAACCCCGCCGGACGGCGATGGTCAATGAGCGGTTCGAGACGTTTCCGGGAGGCCGCCATGATCCGGGCCAGTGTCTCGTTCATGTTTCTCGTGCTGCTGTTCCTCGCCGCACCCGCGCGCGCCGACGAAGAGCCGTCGTCGGACGACGCCGCGGAGCCGGTGGAGCCGGCGCTGACCGTCGGGCTGATCACGGGCGACCGGGTCAACGTGCGCGTCGGACCGCGGATCGACAACCGCGAGGTCACGCACCTGGCCGAGGGCGCGGTCGTCCTCGTCTTGGAGGAGAAGGGTGACTGGCTCGCGGTGCGCATCCCGTCCGGCTTCGCGGTCGCGGTGTCGACGGACTACACGGAGGAGGTCGGTCCGGACGCGCTCCGCGTCAAGACGAGCCGGCTCAACCTGCGCGTCCACCCGCCGCAGGCAGGGCTGCCTGCGCCCGGCATCTTCCAGGACCACCCCGCGCGAGGCACGCTGCTTCCGTTGCTCGAGATGGTCGACCCGGAGGAGACCCCCGAGGGCAGCACCGTCCGCTCGTCGGGTTGGGCCTGGGTCCTCGCGCCGGAGGGGATCCGCGCCTTCGTCCACGGCCGCTACGTGAAGAAGCTCGGACCCGCGAGCGAGCACACCGCGCTCGTCGACGCCGCCCGCGCGCGTCGCAAGGATGCCGTGAAGCGTCTGGCCGACGCGCGACTCGAGGCCGCCGCGCGCGCATCGGGCCTGCGTCTGATGGAGGTTCTCGGCGCCGTCCAGCAGGATCTCTACCGCTTGCGCCAGGCCGGAGGAACGGACAAGGCTCCGATCGTGGCGCTGGCGAACCGCCTCGACGTCGCGCTGAGCGCCGAGGCGTCCGCGGCCGAGAGCGTCCTGCGCCTCGCGCGTGCGCTCCGCGAGGATCTCGAGCGCGAGATCCAGCTCCGCGTGGCGCGGCACCAGGCGGCGGTCGCGAAGACGCGCGGGCTCGACTCACCGGCGGTCGAGCCGCTCGAGCCCGTCGTGGAGGCGGCCGAGCAGGTGGGGGAGATCCGGTACGAGCCGACGCCGGGCTGGCGGGAGGACGGCGTCTACTTCCTGTGGATCGGCGGACGCCCGCGCTTCACCCTACGGCTCACGACTGGCGGCCCCCTGCCGCACCCCGAGTTCAGCAAGCACGCGAATGCCGGCGCGAGGAAGGTCGTCGGCCGCCAGCCGGGCGACCGGCTGTTCGGCCTGCCGGTCTTCGCCGTGCGTTCGATCGAGCGAGTCGAGACGGAAGCCGAGACGGAGTAACGGGCAGGGCGTTCGCACTGCAGCCAGGAGTCGATGCAGGCGGTTCCGCAGCCGGTTCGCACGGTCGTTCGACGGGTCGTCGCGAGGGTCTCGCCTGGCACGCCGCGCGCGTTGCGGAGTTCGGAAGGACCTCGATCCGCGCAGGCTCGCAATGGGCGCCCCGCTTGCGGCGTTCGAGTCTCGGCGCGTCGCGCTCGATCCGCCCGAGCGTCTGCGATACCCGGTCCAGGGGGGAGGGCCCGACCTTCACGACGGGAGGCGGCGCGGGCATCGGCGCGGCGGCCACGGGGCGGGCCTCCGCGCGGCGAGACCTTCGACAGGCAGGCGGGCTCCGTCCCGTGGGATCACCGCCGGCAGGGGATGCAGGAAGGGGGGTGTTCGGCCGAGGCGAGATGCGGCATACTCTCGGCGGATGGGGAGAGCGCCCCCGGGGAGGGAGGAGAACGCGACGTGGAGATCCTCGGTCCGCTTGGATTGGCTCTGAGCGACATGGGCCGCTTGCCCGGCCTCGTCATCGTCGGCGGGGGATCCCTACTCGGCGCGATCAAGGCGATCCAGATCTCACGGCGTGAGACGACTCACACCCTCTGCGCGCTTTCGCTGGCCTGCAGCCTGGGCGCTTTCGCCGGAACGAGTCTCGTCCGCTACCTCGCGCAAGCCACGGATTGGGGTCCGACGCTCCGCCTGATTCAGATGCCCATCGCGGGCCTCCTGTTCGCCAGCCCCATCCTGGCCATCCTGGGGCTCGTCAACTACCGCCGGAAGCGCGATCAGTACGTCCAGGGCCGTGCGCAGGCAACCTGGACACTCGTCCTCTTCGCGGCCTTCGTGCTCTTGACGGTCTACGGGGTGGTACGGGCTTCGCGCAGAGCCAGGGAGAGGCAGCCATCTCCTTCGAGCGTGCCGACCGTGCACGAGTTCAACTCGGAGCCGTTCGGCGTATCCCTGCACTTCCCGGGAACCTCTTGGTGGCATGAGCCGCAGGTCCGAGTGCATTTCCCCGGTGCGCTCCTGGGCGCCGTCCAGCGCGCGGGAACCTGCGTCGTCATCGTCCCGTACCAGATCCCGCTCAGCGTTTCGGACACGAACGGCGCCACGCTCCTCGCCGCCGCGAGGGCCCTCGTGTGCGATCAGTTCGCCCTGTCGACGGCGCCCCGCGCCAAACGCCTGGATGACGCCATCGGGACGAGTCATCAGTTGACGTTCGATCAAACGGTCGCGGGCCAGCGGTTCGAGTACATGTCGCGGATCGTCCGGCGTGCCGACCTCGTCTTCGTGGTGCACACGTGGTGCACGGACGGTTCCGATTCGTCGCAGCACCGTCTGGACGGGGTTTTCCGGGGACTTCGGATCGCAAGGACGAGCGAGCCTCCCCTCCGCGACGACTGGCCCGAAGGAAGTGGAGTGGCTTGCGCGGCGATGGCCGCGCAACTCGCGGGGGTGGCCTATGACGAGGGACGCATTGCGGATGCCGCGGAATACTCTCGGTCGGCCGTTCAGTACGACCCGAAGCCAGAGGAGTACTTGCTCAGCGCGTTCAACTGTCTGAACCAACTCGAGCGCTACGACGATGCCAGCCGGCTCTACTGGGAGTTTGCTCCCCTCACCGAACGGAGCCTCGAGCTCCGTTCGTGGGGGCCCTACTTCGATCTGCAATGTGGTTCCACCGAGAAGGCGTTTGGGGCGTACGCGCAGCTGTTCACCGACGGTCATCGTGACGAGGAAGATCTGAAGCTCTACGTCCAGGCTCTCAATGAGGCCGAACGATACGATGAGGCGACCAAGACGCTTCGGCGGTTCGACGAGCAACAAGCCTCGACCCGAGTCCGGCGCTGGCTCGGACAGACTCGGGCCATGGCAGGTGATCATGAGGAGGCGATCGTCCTGTTTCATGATCTCCGACGCGAGCACCCGAGCGACGCCGCCCTGGCCTTCGAGTTGGTGCGCATCCTGTACGGGGCAGACCGCTTCACCGAGGCCCTGGCGGAGGCCGAGAAGGCGCTCGGCGCTGGCTTGGGGACGGCCGGTCTCCACGAGTTCCAGGGGCTGAGTGCGCTGGCACTCGACCGCCACCACGAAGCCAAGACGGCTTTCGAGGCTGGCTTGGCGTTGGACGCATCACACGAGGAGCTCCAAGAACTCCTACGGCAGGCTTCCGCACGGCTTGGCGAAGGCGAGAACTCGAGCGTGAAGCACCCCCTTCCCGCCGTCGAGGTCCCGGCCGCTCTGCAGCGCCTGGCCGAGAAGGCGACGGCGGAGCCTCCGCCCGACCCTGCGGGGCACGCACTCTGGTACCGCAGCAGGATCAGCGCCCTGGAGTTCCGGTCGGAGCAGGTGCATCGAAAGACGACCTACCTCGACTACGTCGTCGTGGATCCCAAGACGGCACCGGGAGCCGGGTCCCTCAGCTTCTCCTTCAACGGGGTCTCAGAACGAATCTACGTCAACACCCTGGAGGTTCGCGACGCGGAGGGAACGATCACGGCGCGTGGGGATCCCTCCGCGTACTACGTCCAGCGGGACGAGTCCTCGACGGGCGCCACGGAACGCCGCCGTCTCGTCGTTCCGGTCCCCGGCATCCATCCGGGCGCACGCGTGCAGATCGCCGTAACGGTGGAGGCGCGCAGTCCGGATGCCACGCTTCCGCTGGAGAGGGTCAGCTTCGCGAAGCCCTACCCCTGTGTCTTCCAGGCATTCGCAGTGCATGGCGACGTGGCGAGCCTCGTGCATCGCGAGGGCGGGCCGCTGGTATCCGGACGGGCGGACGACACGCTGTATTGGTACTTGGAGAACGCGCCCGCGACGCGCACCGAACCGGCCCAGGTCCACGAATCCGAGTACGTCCCCTACCTCTGGTTGGCGGACGAGGCCTCGACCTGGGACGGCGTCGCCCAGTCCTACCTCACTCGCATCGGGGATCGTCTCCCCCCGACCCAGGGGACGATCGACCGGGCCAGGCAGGTGACGAAGAGTGCCGCGGGGCGCATGGAGAAGATCGCTGCCCTCGCGCGGTACGTGCAGGACACGCTCGCCTACAAGGCCATCGCGTTCGGTCACCGTGCGATGGTCCCGGAGCCCGTTCCGACGACTCTCGAGCGTGGGTGGGGCGACTGCAAGGACCACGCCCTGCTCCTCCACCAGCTCCTGCGCGCCGTGGGGATCGAGTCGCACCTGGCCTTGATCCAGGCAGGATCGCCGGAGCGCATCGAGTTTCCGTCCATCCAGTACTTCAATCACATGGTGGTCCATGTCCCCGGAGAGGACTTGTTCCTCGACGCGACCGACAAGGACAGTGCGGTCCTGGCTCCCGTTCCCTGGTGGTTGGAAGACCGCACCACGCTCGTCCTCGACGCCAAGCAGCCTCGCCTGGCGCGAACGCCGCCCTACGCACCGGAACACAACTCGATCGAGGTTTCTCGGCGGATCGAACTGGGCGAGCGGAAGGGAGAAGACGAGGCCATCCTCACCCGCGTGAGCGAGACCGTCAGGATGCGTGGTTTCTACGCGGGATGGTGGCGCAGCGCCCTGCGCCGGCAGGCCGAGGAGGAGCGCGTAGCCACCATTCTGAGCGTGCTGGACTCCTCCGGACGGATCCGCATGGAGGCCTGTACGTTCCAAGGGATGAATGCTCCGGAGCAGCCGTTGATCCTCGAGCTCGCGTACACCGTTCTGGCCGCGTTTCGCGCCCCGGACGGAGCCATTGTCGGTGGTGCGCCCGCTCCTTGGGCCCACTGGCTGCTGCGCACGACACCGGTCGACACGAGACGGTCTCCATTCGAACTTCGCATCGACAGGACCTTCACGAGCGAGACCGACGTCGCTGCCCCCGAGGGATACCGCACCACCGCTCCACAGGCCGGGACGAGCGAGGGCGAGTCCCCGTTCGGAGCCTGGAAGTGTGCATGGTCCATGCAGGATGCGTCGGTACGCGTCACGTACCGCCACGAGGCGAAGTCGGGACGTCATGCTCCGGAGACGTACGCGGAGTACGTCCTGAGCCGCCGCGAGGCCCTGAAACCGCTGGGGCGCACCATCCTCATGGCAGCCGAGTAGCCGTCGCTCCGACGCGCCGTGGCATGCCGGGAGGACGGGGATCGGCGTCGCGGCGCGTGGGTCTCGAGTCCGAGTCCTCCTCTCTCGGCAGGTCGGGCCGGCGTACGGGAGTCCCGAAGCCGCGTCGCCCTGGCTGCCGGAGGGCCGTGCCGGTAGCCTGCCTGCGGTCGGATGGAGGACGCGTCGTGGCAGGACTCTCGGCATCTGCAGCACTGCAGGCCCTCGCACCGCTCAGGGCGGAGTACGGCGCCGACGCCGCGGCCCGGAAGCAGGCGTTGCTCGAAGTGCTGGCGAGCCGGCCGCTCAGGTCCGCCGGCGACGTCCTGCATCTGCACGAGATCCTCTGCTTCCTCCGCGCGTGGCCGGACGACCAAGACGTGCTCGCCCTCGTGGAGCGGATGCTCGACGGCTTCGACCGGCGCAGCGACCTCCGTCGTCACCGGGCGGCGCTCGCGGGTACCGGCATCGTCGGTACCACCACGGAGTTCCGGTTCTTTTCCGAGACCGCGATGTGGCTCGCCAATCGGTGGGGGTCGCACCTCACGATCGACTGGTCCGAGCTCGAGCGCCCGGAGCGCCTCGAGGCGTGGCTGCCCGTGCTCGCGACGTGGACGGAGAGCCCGGGACTGGACGAGTACGCCGACGACGCGCGCACCTGGATCGAGCGCCTGGCAGGGCCGGAGGAGACCGACGCCGGCTTTCTCCTGAGACGCTTCGAGCAGGTGCGTCTCGATCCCGTGTTGCGCGGTGCGCTCCTCGACGAGCTCGACCTGCCGCTGGTGCTGGCCCCCGCCGAGGACACGCCGTCCCGCTCGCGGGAACACCTGCCGGGCGGGCCCACCGCCTGGCAGACGGGCCCTCTCGCGTCTGCCCGCCCAAAGCTCCCCGACGCCCTGGCGAAGCGCCCCGTTCGCGTTCGCGCGCTCGATCCGGCCGCAGGACGCCGGGTGCTCGACCTGGCACGCGCGGCGATGGTCGTGAGGAGTCGTGATCTCGACGCCTTCATGTACGGCGACGCGCGCGACGTGCGGCTCGTCGACGTCGGCGACGGACTCGTGATCGCGTTGATCGGCATGGTGCCCGAGCGGCGGCTCCTGCTCGAGACGCAGTACGGCTACGTGGTCCTCAAGAACGGCGTGCCGGTGGGGTACGGCACGATCACGTCGCTCTTCGGATCCGGAGAGATCGCCTACACGATCTTCGACACGTTCCGGTCGGCGCAAGCCGCCGAGATCTTCGCGAGGATCCTCCGCGTCGCGCACCACGTGTTCGGGCTCGACGCCTTCATGATCGACCCGTACCAGATCGGCCAGGCGAACGAGGACGCCGTCCAGTCGGGCGCGTGGTGGTTCTACCGAAAGCTCGGCTTCGGACCGCGCGACCCGGACGCCCGGCGCCTCATGGGGCAGGAAGAGCGTCGGATGCGCCGCGACCGGGGGCACCGGTCGAGCCCCGTGACGCTCCGTGCGCTCGCCGAGTCCCCGATCTACCTCTTCGCGGGCCGCGTGCGCGAGGACGTGCTGGGTGTCCTGCCCCTGCCGAACGTCGGGCTCGCGGCGACCGCGTACCTCGCCGAGCGGTTCGGCTACGACCGGCGGCGCGCCGAGCGGGAGTGCGCGAAGGAGGCGGCCGCGCGACTCGGCGTG
>JAUXCH010000614.1 GCA_030618975.1 Planctomycetia bacterium | reverse complement strand
TCGAATGTGGCGCGTAACTGCACATCGAACTAATAATTTATTACTTTCATCGTCTGCCAGTAAATAAAAATGGACGCCATTGTGAAGGAATGATTATTCTCTGTAGTTTAATTCGTGTTTTGAGACATAACCCTTTCTCAATTTGGTAACTATGGATATTAACTTTCCATGAAGATCATAGCTGTATAATATAAGCAGCCTTATTATTTGTATAATAAAAACATAGACATCCAATGTAGTACACACAATTCTGTAGTCAAATCTCAAATCTATTTTTCGTTTTCGTTTCTCAAATATAAGGGCCCGGTGGCTCCCCGACGAGAGCCCGGTGCTGCGACTCCAGGTCCCGGAGGCTCCGGCCGAGTGGCAGGACGACTACGACTACTGGATCGGTTGGGTCTACGAGGGCCTCATGCGCACGGCCTACGAGGGCGAGGACCCGGAGCGCCTTCCCGAAGAGTTCCAGCAGAGCGACCGGGAGCAGGCGCGCCTCGCCGACCAGACCCGGAGCCGCAACCTGTGGCTGGCCCTGATCGTCGGAGCCGTCTTCGTCGGCGGGGTGCTGCTCGCCGGCAGGCGGTTCGCCCGCGCCTGACCCGTGCGGGCCGGGCCCGAGAGCGGCCACGAGAGCCCGAGAGGGGCCCGGGGCCCATCTTCTGCGCCCCTCTCACCCCCACAACGCAACATAACGTACATTATCAGACGTTGAAGAAGGGGCGCAAGAGGGGCGGAACCCGTCCGTCCTGCTTCCCTTGCCCAGACCCGTTCTAGCGCCTGCGGTACTCGCCGCCGCCGATCTTGGCGAGCTTCTGCATGAAGTCGGCGTCGTGGTCCCCCACGCCGATGCAGTGGATGGTCACCCGCGCAGTCTGGTTCCAGTCCGCGACGGCCTCCAGGATCCGCTCGGCGTCCTGGATCTTTCCGGCCGTCGGCCGCCCGTCCGTCAAGAAGAACACGGTGTCCACCACGGGCTTGCCCGTCGCGCGCATGGCGATTCCGAAGCCCTGTTCGAGCGCGTCGTGGATGTTGGTGCCGCCGACCGGTTCCTGGGACTCGATCCACTTCTTCACGCGCCGCTTGTTGGTCTCGGTGGCCTCGACCATCTTCTGCTGCCAGGGCACGACCTCGTGGTTGAAGAAGACGACGTTGAAGCGCGCCTTCTCGTCGAAGCTCAGCAGGAAGCCGAGGAGCTCCTTGCGCGCCACGGCCATCTTCGGGGGCTTGGGACCCTGTCCTTTCTTCGGCTTCGGCGCCTGGTCCATCGAGCCCGAGATGTCCAAGATGAACAACACCCTATCACTGAACGTGTGGATGCCGTAGAAGGTCACGCCCTCGTCCGGCGCTCCCTTGCCCAGCGGGTCGACGGGTTTCGGGGGCATCGCGAACCGCTCGTGGTTCTCCTCCCACCAGGAGTTCCAGGGTTCGAAGTACGGGCCGTGCTTCTCGCCCGTCAAGGACTTGAGCGCGATGTGCGTATCGTCGCGGAGGCGCCCGAGATCGTCCCGCTTCAGGAAGGCGATCAGCGGCGGAATCGAGCCCTTCTGGTGGAGCAGCCTCAGCACCTGGACGGCGGCCGCCGTCATGTTCCACGCCTGCTTGGGGTCGTCGAGGTACGGCAGGGCCATGTCGTACACGCCCGGGTCCTTGCGTCCGCCCAGGGTCTGGAGCGCGGCGGCGCGCACCTGTACCGGCAGCTCGGCGTTCCGGACTGCATCCCGGATCCGCTTCGCGATGCCAGGCCGCTCGAGGTCCCCCAGCGCGTCGAGCCACCGCATGCGGGGCTCGACCTCGCGCGCGTCGCGCCAGTAGGCCGCCACGGTATCGAGTCCGGTCCCCAGATCCTCGGTCGACAGGTTGGACAGGACCGTCGAGAGCGTGCGCACGGCGCTGTCCATCAGGGCCTTCGTCCGCGTGTAGTCGTTCTCGAGGCTGCGCGCCTTCAAGCGCAGGCGGTCCATCTTCTTGCGGATCTTCCGAACCGCCTTGTTGTAGCGGTCCATGTCCTTGCTGGACCGGGTCGAACTCTCGAACCACCGATCCGCCTTGATCTTCTTCGAGAACTGCGTCTCGTAGTCCTGCTCGATCTTGGTCTGGTCCGCTCGCACTTTCTCGAGGTCGCTCTCGAGGCGACGCACGCTCTTGATGATCAGTTCCACGGCGCGGAGGTCGCGGGTCTCGGACAGCACCTCGAAGGCTCGCCCGCGCACGGCGGGATCCTCGGAGCCGAGGCCCTTCTTCACCTCGTGCTCGAGGTCGGCGAACTTCGGCTCCTCTCCGCCGCAGGCCAGGGGCGACAGGAGCGGCAGGACGAGCACGGCGAGGGCGAGCGGGAGGAGACGTCGGCGTCGCATGGGGCCTCGAAGGGGGGGATGGGTCGATCGGGCGTCCAAGCGTACCGACGCGCCGTGGGCGGGGCATCTTCCGCCCCCCCCACCCTTCGGATCGGGCACCCTTCGGATCAGGCTCCGTTCGCCGCGTCCCGGGCGCGCGAGGCGCGGCGCTTCTGCTTCTTCTCGTGAGCGCTGTCTTCCGGCGTCTTGGCGTCGACCGGCACGGTGAGCGGGCGCGTCAGGCTCTTCTTGGCGCGGATTTCCTTCAGGAAGCGCCTCCAGAGCGTGTCGAAGAACGCCTCGGGCTCGGTTCCGTCGGCCGGCCGGTGGATCTGGGCGGCGGCGAAGGTCTCGTGGCCCCCACCGTTGCCGTCGCTGATCACGCTCGCAACGCGTCCCGCGTCCACGCCCTCAGCCCGCACGGCACGGATGGACAGGTACATCATCGGGCCCTTGCTGCCCCCCACCATCGCCCAGCGCGCGTCTTCCAGGCGGAACAGCAGGTCCGCCATCTCGGCGACGGCGTCCGAGTGATCGACCCGGCCCAGGTAGGTCGTCACGGCGAAGTCGGTGACGCGTGCGCGTCTCAGACCCCGCTCGAGGACCTGGAAGTAGTCCTGCGGGAGTCGGGAGCGTTGGATCTGCCGGAGGATCTCCCGGTCCGATCGGTCGTACATCTCGCGGTAGATGGGCTCGTCGTACGGGTTCTCCGAACGGGCGAGGTCGAGCGTGTCCGTCTTGATCCCGTACACCAGCGCGGTCGCGACCCGCGTGGGGACGGGGATGTGGTTTTCGACCATCAACCAGCCGACCATGGTCGACGTCGAGCCGAAGTGCGTATCGAGGAACGGAACCTCGATGCCCTCCAGCGCCTCGTCCATCGGGTGATGGTCCACGACCACGTCGGGGACGACGCCGCCGGGCAGGCGGCAGGTCCCCGAACCCGGATGCGTGTCGACGACCACGACGAGGTCGTAATCGTCGTACTCGATCTTGTAGGACGGGATGATCCGGATGCGCAACCAGCGGAGCATCGCACGGTTCTCGCTCCGGCCCACCTGGCCCGTGTGCGACAGGAGCGTCTCCAGGCCGAGGATGCGCTCGAACATGTACTGCAGCCCTACCCCGCTGGCGAGAGCGTCGGGATCGGGGTTGTGCTGCATGTGGACGAGGGCGCGCCGCTTGCCACGCGCCGCCCCGATCAGGCGACGAAGCCACTGGGTCGCGTTCGGCGCCGACGGATCGAGAGGCAGCCCGTTCCCGCCGTTGCCATTCGTGCCGTTTCCGTTGCCGTTTCGGTTCACGCCGGCCTCCGCTCCCTCGACTCCTCGCTTCCTCCGTCGGTCCACGTCAACTCTTCCAGTCCCCGAGGAGCTTGCACAGGAGGCGCACGCCGGCCCCCGTGCCTCCCTTCGTCAGGTAGCCGTCGGTGCGAT
>JAUXCH010000182.1 GCA_030618975.1 Planctomycetia bacterium | reverse complement strand
TGCAACTCCTTGGCTCACAGAACGACATGGCTACGATCCGACTTCGCGATTTCCGGGCGCCGGAGGCGAGCGGTAGGCTGTCCGGCATGGGAGGACCCCTCGGAAGCGGCGTCGTCGAGGCCCGGGCGCTCACGAAGCGCTACGGGGACCTCACCGCCGTCGACGGCATCGACTTCCAGATCCGGCCGGGCGGATGCGTGGGCTTCCTGGGTCCGAACGGGGCGGGCAAGACCACGACGGTCCGCATGGTGTCCTGCTTCACCCCCATCACCTCGGGCACGGTCGAGGTCTTCGGGCTCGACGTCTCCGCTCGCCCCCGCGACGTGAAGCGTCAGCTCGGGATCTGCCCGCAGGAGGACAACCTCGACCCCGACTTCACGGTGGAGCGAAACCTCCTCGTCTACGCCCGCTACTTCTCCATGCCCCGTGCGGAGGCCAGGAAGCGGACCGACTCGCTCCTGCGCCTCGTGCAGCTCGAGGAGAAGAAAAAGGCCAAGATCGACGAGCTGTCGGGCGGCATGAAGCGCCGGCTCGTCCTGGCGCGCGCGCTGCTGGGCGAGCCCCGGCTCCTGATCCTGGACGAGCCGACGACCGGTCTGGATCCCCAGGCGCGCCACCTGATCTGGCAGCGCGTGCGCGACCTCAAGGCGGAGGGGACCACGGTCCTCCTGACGACCCACTACATGGAGGAGGCGACGCAACTCTGCGACCGCGTGATCCTCATGGACCACGGCCGCATCCTCCTCGAAGGCCGACCCGACGCCCTGATCGAGCAGGAGATCGGCGGCGAGGTCGTCGAGATCTGGAACCACGGAGCCGAAGTGGAGACCTTCCTGGAGGAGCACGGCTGGACCCACGAGATCCACGACGGGCGGATCTACGCCTACCTGGCCCGCGGGACCCAGGGCGGCAGGCTCCTCGGCGAGCGCTTCCCCCACCAGGAGCACCTGTTCCGCCAGGCGACGCTGGAGGACGTGTTCCTCCGACGCGCGGGACGCGCGCTGGGGGGCCGGTGATGCGCGATGCGCTGGCGAACGTCTCGCGGCTCTCCTGGAAGGTCTGGCGCCGGGACCTGGACGTCTACCTGACGACGTGGAAGATCAACTTCCTGCCGCCCCTGCTCGAGCCCGTGTTCTACGTCCTGGCTTTCGGGCTCGGTCTCGGATCGCTGATCGGCGACCTGACCTACTACGGGCGCGAGGTGAGCTACCTCCGCTTCATGGTGCCGGGCGTCGTGTCGGTCGCGATCATGTTCTGGTCGTACTTCGAGACCACGTACGCGTCGTTCATCCGGATGTACTACCAGCGAACCTTCGACGCGATGATCGCGACCCCGCTGCTGGTCGAGGACGTGATCGTCGGCGAACTCCTGTGGGGCGCGACGAAGAGCGTGCTCGCCGCGACCTTGATGCTCGGCGTGCTCACCGCGTTCGGTCTCGCCCTCTGGCCGTCGGCGGCGCTCGTGATCCCGCTGGCGGTGACCGGCGGCGTGCTGTTCGCCTCGATGGGCCTGTTCACCACGTCCGTCAGTCCCAACATCGATTCCTTCAACCTGCCGATCTTCCTCGTCGTCTTCCCGATGTTCATGTTCAGCGGGACGTTCTTCCCCGTGGACATCCTGCCCGCGGGTGCCCAGGTGATCGCCTGGTGCCTGCCGCTGACGCACATCTCCCTGCTCGTCCGCGGCGCCTTCCTCGGGTGGTGGCCCGACGGCTGGTGGTTCAGCATGCTCTACCTGGTCCTCGCGACGCCGCTCGTCTTCGTGCTGGCGCTGACCCGGCTCAAGCGGCGCCTCATCAAGTAGGAAACCCACACCCGACCCGATTTTTCGGGTTTCGAGCCGACTTCGCACCCTCCCATCCCATGCGAGGTCGACGCAAGCGCCGAGGGTGAGAGCGGGTCGGCTGTCGATCTCCTGGGGCGTCGCCTCCGCGGGGTGGAGTCCGATGCCCTGGCGAGACCGTAGCGCGTCGACCCCCAGCGCTCGACGGGAACGCGTGCGAGCGCCGGCCGGTCGCGGGGCTCGAGAGGCCGGACGCGCATCAGCGCCCGCGGCAGGCCGCCAGGGCCTCGTCGATCCAGCGGCGGCACACGTCGTTCTCGTCCTGCGCATGGCGGGCGCGCGCGGCTGCGAGAGCGGGGACCGCGTCGGCACGGGGATGCTCTCCGAAGTAGAGCGCGATCCGCCCGTCGTCGCCCGACCCTCCCGCCAGCAAGGGGATCAGCTGCGGCCCGAGCTCGGCGGGCGGGAGGATCTCGACCAGCGCGTTGAGCGCGGCGTTCGCGACGTACTCGGGCGCCGTCCGGGCCGCGTCGAGCAGCGCGGGGACCGCGGGCCGGGCGACGAGGGCGAGGTCGCCCAGCACGGACGCGGCCCCGCCGCGGTAGTCGCTGCTCTCGCCCTCCTCGCCCAGCATCTCGACGAGCGTCGGAATCGCCGCGGCGCCGAGTCGCTGGAATCCCTGCATCGCCGCGTGCCAGGCCTCGTCCGCCTCTCCGCGCATCGCGTCGCGCAGGTGGGGCAGGGCGTCCTCACCCAGGAGGACCGGCAGGCTCTTCACGGCAAAGGTGCGCAGCGCCTTCGGCTTCCCCTGCGCCACGTGGGCGAGCACGAACTCGGCACCGGAGTCGTCCCCCTCTTCCGCCATGAGCACCGCGAGACGCATCCGGATCGCGGGCGGCAGGTCGGCCACGGCGTAGCCCGCGCGCGCGGCGTCGAGGAGACCGGGCGGCCGAACGCGTGCCGCCGTGTCCAGGGCGAGGAGGCGCTCCTTGAACGTGCCCCGACCGAAGCGCGGGAGCAGGCAGGCACGGTCCCCGGCCTGGTGCCGACCCGTGGCCAGATCGACCTCGAGCAGCTGGGGGCCCAGGAGCTCGTAGACGACGATCACGGCGCCCTGCGCCTCGTCGATCCAGAGGCCGCTCGACCACCAGATGGACGAGACGGTGTGCGTGAAGCCCTGGATCTGGAGGGGCGTGAAGAGGTCGGGGAGCTTCCTCGTCCAGAGCCTTCGGCCCTCGCCGTCGTAGCGGGCGAGCACGATGCCGGTACCCACGCCGCCGTGGGTGTCGAAGAGGACGAAGCCCTGCCCCCCGTTCAGACACCGGACGTCCATCGGCATGTGCCCGTCGGCACGGGCGACGACCACGTCGCCCTCACTGGGCTCGATGGGCGCCGCCTGCTCGAAGACGTCGCCGCTGCCGTAGAGCGGACCGCGCGGCGCCTTCCCCGGAGCGCGCCTCACGAGCAGGAGGCGCCCCGTCCGGTAGTCGTCCCCCGGATTCGAGATCACGTACCAGCGTCCGTCCTCCGAAGAGGCCAGCATCGGCTGCGGGGGCCCCCAGGAATCGGCCCGCGCATCCGGACCCGCGAGGGCGAGCAGGACGAGACAGGCGGCGGCGAGCAGGGCGCGATGGATCACGGAGGGCTCCTCAAAGTCCCGCGGCACGTCCGTCCTTCCTGGACTCCGACGCTCCAGCGTACTCGTCGCGATCCGGGTCGTACCCGACGGCCTGGTACCCACCGAAGAAGGCGCGGTCGAGGTCGTGCAGACGGTGGCCGCGCCGTTCGAGCTCGCGGGCGACGGCCGCGTCGAACCCCGGTTCGAGCGCCACGAGGCCACCGTCGTTCATGATCGACCCCGTCGGCGAGGACGAGCCTCCGTGGTGGACCCGCAGCGCGTCGCCCGCTTCCTGGAGATCCGCGCCGAAGACGAGGAGGTTCAGCAACACCTGGACGTGCCCCTGGGGCTGCATGTCCCCCCCCATCAGCCCGAACGCGAGGACGGGACGGTCGTCCCTCGTGACGAAGGCGGGGAGGATGGTGTGGAAGGGCCGTTTCCCGCCCTCGAGGCGGTTGGGGTGGTCGTCCAAGAGCGCGAAGAGCTGCCCCCGGTCCTGCAGCCCGAAGCCCAGGCCGTCGGGACAGAGCCCGGAGCCGAAGCCCCGGTAGTTGCTCTGGATCAGCGAGACCATGCAGCGGTCCGGGTCGGCGGTCGCGAGGCAGACGGTGTCGCCGGACCGGAGTCGGGGATCGCCGTGCGGGATCCGCGTCGCGGCGCGCTGCGGGTCGAGCAGCGCTCGCCGCTCGTCGGCATAGGCCTTGGAGATCAACGCCTCGACGGGCGCCGGCTCGAACGCGGGGTCGGCGTAGAAACGCGCCCGGTCCTCGTACGCGATCTTCTTCGCCTCCACCAGGTGGTGGAGGTGGTCGGCGCTCCCCCACCCCATGCCCTCGAGGTCGAGCGGCTCGAGGAGGTTGAGCATCTGCAGCGCGGCGATGCCCTGGCCCGCGGGGGGCAGTTCCCACAGCGCGTGCCCGCGAAAGGTCGTGGAGACGGGCGCCACCCAGTCGCTGTGGTGCCGGGCGAGGTCGTCGAGGCGCAAGGGGCAGCCGACCCGCCGGCAGAAGGCGTCGATCGTCTCCGCGATCCGGCCCCGGTAGAAGACGTCCGGACCCTCGTTCGCGATTCGCTCGAGCGTGTCGGCCAGGCCCGGGTTCCGGAAGACGTCGCCGGCCTGCGGAGCCCGGTCTCCAGGCAGGAAGACGGCGGCGAACCCGGGCTGCTCGGCGAGCACAGCGCCGCCGCGTGCCCAGCCCCTCGCGATCACGGGCGAGACGGGGAAGCCCTCGCGCGCGTGGCGGATCGCGGGCGCGAGGACGTCTCGCATGGACAGGCGCCCATAGCGCCCGTGCAGCGCGAACCAGCCGTCGACGCAGCCGGGCACCGTGACCGGGAGCGGGCCGACGGCGGGGATCGCCTCGAATCCGAGCCGCTTCACGTGCGCGCGGCTCGCCGCCCGCGGGGCGCGGCCGCTGGCGGCGAGCCCCACGAGGCCCGGCGCGCCCGGCTCGTGGACGATCGCGAACAGGTCGCCGCCCGGGCCGCACCCCGTCGGCTCCATCACGGTCAGGCAGGCGTTGGCCCCGGTCGCGGCGTCGCCGGCGCTCCCCCCCGCCCGGATCAGGTCGACGGCCGCCCGGGTCGCCAGGGGGTGCGACGTCGCCGCCATGGCGCGTCTCGCGCGGACCTCGCTCCTGTTCGCGACGCGTCTCACGCCGACACCCTCCCCCGGCAAGGTACCAGCGGCGCGGTGTAGAGTCTGCGCCCCCGATCCCCGGAAATCGCACGATGACGAACCCCGCGCGCTGGATGCTCGTTCTCCCGATCCTGGCCCTGCTCGGGTTCGCGCTCGCGCCCCTCTCGGCGACCGCCGAGGACGCGGAGACCCCCGAGGCGCAGCCCGCCTATCAGCCCAAGATCCTCGCCGCGTCGTGGCGCGACCAGGCGACCGCGGCCTACGGCGAGAAGCGATGGGCGGACGCGATCTTCCTCTACCGCAAGTGGCTCGAGGCCGATTCGCACGACGAGGGCAGCTGGTACAACCTCGCGTGCACCTACGCCCTCGCCGGCCAGGAGGAGGCGGCGGTCGAGGCCTTCGAGACCGCCGTCGACGCCGGCTGGACGGATCCGCAGTGGCCCACCGAGGATCCGGATCTGGAGGCCCTTCGCGACGAGGCGCGGTTCACGGCGGCGCTCGTGCGGTGCGTGGAGAACCAGGCCAAGGCCGGCCCGCAGGACGCCGTGCGCCACTGGGTGAAGATCCCGGCGCTGACGACGTATCTCGCGCTGCTTCCGCTCGACTACGAGACCTCCGAGGCGCGCTACCCCTTGGTCCTCGTCCTCCACGGCAACGGATCGTCCGCAGCGGGGCACGGCCGCATCGCCGACGCCGTCGGGCGGGAGGGCGTGATCTACGTCGCCCCGCGCGCTCCCTATCCCAACGCGCAGGTCTTCTACCAATCCCAGCGACCCGGTTGGACGTGGCGGCCCCAGGACGCCGGCGACGACGCGCTGGAGGGACTCGACCCCGCCAGCCTCTACGTCGACTCGATCCTCGCCGCCGTCGAGGACGCGAGGAAGCGCTACCGCGTCGCCGGCGACCGCTTCTACGTCTTCGGGCACAGCATGGGCGGCTTCTTCGCCAACGGGACGGCGGTCCTCCACCCCGAGCAGGTCGCGGCGACCTTCGCCTACGCGGGCGGGCTCTCCGAGGCGTACCACGACGCGAAGTGGCTCGAACCGCTGAAGACGAACGGCGTGAAGATGCTGCACGTACACGGCACGGCGGACCCGGTGGTGAGCGCGAGCAGCTCCCGCGAGGCCCACCGGGTGATGCAGGAGGCCGGCGTGGACAGCACGATCCGGCTGGTCGAGGGTGTGGACCACGGCATGCGGGAGCCCGTGCGCAAGCTCCTGAAGACCTGGATCCGCGAGGTGGTGCTCGGCGGATAGGGATCCACCCCGGATCCCTTCCTTTCACGCGGAGTCCCCCCCGCCGCGTATCGTCCGCACGCAATGATCGTGATCGGGATCACAGGCAAGAACTGCGCCGGCAAGGACGCCACGGCGGACGTCCTGGAGTCGGTCGGCGGCTTCGAGCGCCACAGCCTCTCCGACGCGCTCCGCGAGGAGCTGAGGGCCCGCGGCGTCCCGGTCACCCGGGACGCCCTGATCGACGTGGGCATCGAGCTGCGCCGGGCGGAGGGCCCCGCCGTCCTCGCCGAGCGGATGATGCGGGTCCTCGAGACGGACCGGGTCTGTCTCGTCAGCGTGCGCAGCCCCGCCGAGGTCCACGCGCTGCGCCGCCTCGACCACTTCCTCCTGCTCGCCGTGGAGGCGCCGGCGTCCGTCCGGTTCGAGCGCGAGCAGATCCGACACCACGAGCGCCAGGAGACCGTGCCGCCCACCCTCGAGGCCTTCCTCGCCATCGAGGAGCGGGAGAACACGCACGACGAGAACGCCCAGCAGCTCGACGCGGCGATCGACCTCGCCGACGAGAGGATCCTGAACGAGGGCGGGCTCGACGAGCTGCGAGCGAAGGTCCTCGCCCTGCTGGAGTCCATCGATGGCTGAGGAACTCGTCTACGGACAGAACCCGGATCACCAGCGCCCCGACTGGGACGAGTACTTCATGGAGATCATGGAGACGGTCGCCAAGCGGGCCAACTGCGACCGGGGCCGCTCGGCCGCCGTGATCGTCAAGGACCGGCGCATCATCGCCACGGGCTACGTCGGGGCGCCGGCGGGCCTGCCCACCTGCGACGAGGTCGGGCACCTGATCAAGGTCGTCTACGACGAGCGCGGAGGCGAGCACAAGCACTGTGTCCGCACGACGCACGCCGAGACCAACGCGATCGCCCAGGCAGCACGCCACGGGACGTCGATCGACGGCGGCACGATCTTCTGCCGCATGGCGCCCTGCCTCGACTGCACGAAGCTCTTGATCAATGCGGGCATCCGGCGCGTCGTCTGCCAGAAGCGCTACCACGCCGACCACGACAGCCTCCGCTTCCTGGAGCAGGCGGGCGTCGAGCTCGTCGTCCTCTCCGACGAGCACCAGGAGTACGCGCACCAGTAGGCGTCAGTCGACGAGCACGGCGAAGGAGAAGGTCCTCTCCGTCGTCGGCACGTCCTCGCCGAACTTCACGTACCGCAGTCTCACGGTGGTCGAGCCGGTCCCGATCGCTCGGAAGCGCCAGATGGACGTGCCCGGAGCGTCGTCCGCGTCCGGCTCCGGCGGCAGGTACTCCTCGACGGGTACGCGCAGCACCGACGCGTCCACCGCCTCGATCTCCCAGGCGCCCCCGTTCAGGGGATTCGCGGGCAGTTCGATGCGCAGCACGTGCCCGACGTGCAGCGCCGTCGAGGCGCCGTCCTGCCCCTGGGTGACCCGGATCTCGACGGGCCCCGCCGGTCCCGGTTCCTCCTCGCCCCCGCAGCCCACGGTCACGCAGGCGAGCAGGGCCAGGAGCATCGGCAAGCGGACAGGGGGGTGGGCGAGCACGGTCCGAGTCTAGCCCGAACATGGGATCCCCCCTTCGCTCAGGTGATGTCGGACGGGCAGCCCGACACGGCACGCGCACGGTAGATGTCGTGATCCGCGAGGGGAAGACCAAGCGCCTGAAGCAGCCCTGCGTCGACGCCGCGAAGTGCGTCGGTTGCGGCATCTGCGAACCCGAGTGCCCGCTCCGCGGCCCGGCGGCCGTCCGCGGCAGCTCGCTCGTTCCGACGATCTGAGTACGTCTTCCGCTGACGCCGACTCACGCCGCGAGGTCGGCGCTTCGGTCAGGTGCGGGTTCCAGGAATTCTGGCCGCCGCGATTCCGGAAACCCTGGCCGGTCGAAGGAGCAGACCCGCCGGGGTTCGAGCGCTGGCAACAGTGCGCCTCGGAGAGGAGGCTCGG
>JAUXCH010000381.1 GCA_030618975.1 Planctomycetia bacterium | reverse complement strand
GGGTGGCGATCCTCGCTATGCCCTGGCCCAGCGCGCTCTGGAACGGGGCGAGCCCCTGGGGCGCGCTCTCGTCTCGGTCATCGATCCGCTGGACGTCGCGCTGATCGAGGCCGGCGAGAAGGACGGATCGCTCGAGCGCGGGCTCGCCGAGATCGCGGACACGCACGAGGAGGCGGGCCGGCGGCGCAGCGAGGAGTGGTCCACGCTCCTCTATCCCGTGGTCCTGGCGCACCTTGCCGCCCTGCTGATGCCGCTGCCCGACCTGATGAAGGGCAACGTCGGGGGGGCGCTCTTCTGGGCGGCCCTGATCCTCGTGCCGACGTGGAGCTTCCTCCTGTGGCGGCGTCACCAGGCGAAGCGGTCCCGGGCGGCGCCGGGGAGCGGGGACCCGCCGGAGCCGCCTCGCGCCGTCGGGCCGTGGCGGAGCCTCGTCGAGGAAGCCGACGCTCGAGCCCTGGACGCGATGGGACGCCTCTACGACGCCGGGGTGCCCGTGTCGGAGGCACTCGACCTGGCGATCGCCGCGGGGTGGGGGGGGCGCGCGGCGGCCGACCTCGCCGAGGCCCGGCGCCGGGTCGCCCGGGGGCGCGACCTGGCCGGAGCCTGGCGGCACCTGCCGGCGAGCCTCACGGCCCGGTTCGCGAGCGCCGAGGAGGCGGGCAGCCTGGGCGAGGCGTTCACGAAGGTCGCGGAGGAGCTGCGCTTCTCCCTCCGGATGCGCCGGAAGCGCTTTGCGGCCCTGCTGCCCGTGATCGTCATCCTGGTCATCGGCGCGATCGTGGCGTGGCGCCTGTTCTCGTTCTACGGCGGCATCTACAGCGGCCTCGGGCGGTAGCCGGCCCCCCAGGGGGGGGCGAGGGGCGCCCTCGGCGGCCCTCGGCGCCCCTCGCGTGCCCTGGGGCACACCGGTTGACCTTCGACCCCAGAGCCGAACTCCGTACGATGGTGGCCGGTGAAACGTCCGCTTCCTCCGGAGGGCCTTTCGTGGACAACGTCATCCAGTGCCCCACGTGCTCGAAGAAGTACCGCTTGGCGGGCACGCCGCCCGCGACCTTCGAGTGCCGAAACTGTGGGACGGTCATGGACCTGTCCGCCTTCGCGCAGCCGGCGGCACCGCCGCCCGCGCAACTCGCGCAGCCTGCCGGGCGCGCCGCCGCGCCGGCGCGAGGCGGCGTTCCGCAGCGACGCGGTGCCCGGTCGCGTTCCGCCGCGCGCGGACGGCGGGGACGCCGCCGCGACTACGACGACGACCACGGATACGACGACGAGGACGGCCACCCCCACTACCACAGCAGGGGCCCGAACCAGACCCTGGTGTTCGGATCGGCGATCGTGGTCGTGATTGCGCTCGCGGCGTTCATCTTCTGGGTCAGCCGCGACAAGCCGAAGCCTCCGGAGGAGCCGAAGAAGGTCGCGAAGACGCCCGTCTACGTGCCTACGCCCGACGAGCCCGAGGAAGAGGTCGTCGTGAAGAAACGCACGCCGAAGGTGGAGAAGGGCCGCGAGGACGAGAAGCGCCCGGAGTTGCGCGAGGGCCGCCTCGACAACGTGCCGATTCCGGAGGGCAAGCAGAAGTACCGCGTCGGCCAGGCAGACATCAAGACCTACCCGTGGCCCGAGTACGTCACGGCCGAGGAGCGCAACGAGATCGAGGAGGCGGTCTCCAACCTCGAGCTGGGCGGCATCGACGCCCAGGACGCCGAGCGCTATCTCGTCCAGCTCGACGCACGAAGCGACGACGGGAAGCTCAAGCCGGGCGAGGAGTTCAAGGGCGTCGGCCGCGTCGTCAGCGAGTTCAAGAACATCCTCGACGAGTACAACGGCGAGGTCTCCGACCGTCTCTGCCTGGCGCGGCTGATGCAGCTCGACCGCATCCTGCGCGCCATCGACGGGATGCCGCAGCGCGACTTCGGCGACCGAGAGGGCATCCGCTCGCAGAGTCTCGACCGGCACGTGAAGCTCGTGATCAAGCGCTGGAACTGGTGGTACGACCTCGAGAAGTGGCACATGCGCCGCGAGCCCTGGGACCAGACCCTCGACCTCGAGGATCCCGAGGCCATGGAGGGCGAAGATTTCGAGGACGAGGAGGAACTCCCGGACGACTAGGAGGATGGGTAGTAGGTCCTCCGAGCCCCCGTCCGGGGGCTTCGGGCTGACCAGCGCCTTTTCCCCCGCGGGCGATCAGGAGCAGGCCATCGAGGCCCTGGTCCGGGGCGTCGAGGCGGGGCGTCCCCATCAGGTCCTCCTGGGGGTCACGGGCTCGGGCAAGACGTTCACGATCGCGAACGCGATCGCGCGCATCGGACGGCCGACCCTCGTGCTCGCGCCGAACAAGACGCTCGCCGCGCAGCTGTTCGACGAGTTCCGGGAGCTCTTCCCCGAGAACGCGGTCGAGTACTTCGTCTCGTTCTACGACTACTACCAGCCGGAGGCGTACGTCCCGGCGGCGGACCTCTACATCGAGAAGGACGCGAGCATCAACGACCGCATCGACCGGATGCGGCATTCGGCCACGAAGGCGGCGCTGACGCGCCGCGACGTGATCGTCGTGGCCAGCGTGTCGTGCATCTACGGCCTGGGCTCGCCGGAGGAGTACCGCGACTTCCACGTGTGGGTCGAGGAGGGGGAGGAGATCGACCGCGACGTCCTGCTGCGCCGGCTCGCGCGCATCCAGTACCGTCGCGACGACTTCCAACTCGGTCGGGGGGCGTTTCGCGTGCGAGGCGACGTCGTCGAGATCGGGCCGGCCGACCTCGACGATCGCGTGGTCCGGATCGAGTGGTTCGGAGACGTCATCGAAAGGATCGAGGAGGTGGACACCCTCACCGGGGAGATCCTGCGCCGGTTGCCGTCGGCGTCGTTCTTCCCCTCCACGCACTACGTCCAGAGCGACGACGCACTGGCGAGGGCGATCGAGGGCATCGAGGCGGAGTTGGAGGAACGGGTCGACCACTTCAAGCGGAAGGGCAAGCTCCTCGAGGCGGACCGCCTGAATCGCCGCACCCGGTACGACCTGGAGTTGCTACGCGAGACCGGATTCTGCCCCGGGATCGAGAACTACTCGATGCACCTGGACGGCCGGCAGCCCGGGGAGCCGCCGGCGACGCTCCTCGACTACCTGTCGGAGGACTTCCTGCTCGTCGTGGACGAGAGCCACGTGGCCGTGCCCCAGGTGGGGGGGATGTACTTCGGTGACCGCCGGCGCAAGGAGAACCTCGTCGAGTACGGCTTCCGCCTGCCCTGCGCGCTCGACAATCGACCGCTCACCTTCGAGGAGTTCGAGGCCCACGTGGGCCAGACGATCTACTCGAGTGCGACGCCGGGCCCCTACGAGCGGGAGCAGGCCGGCGAGGCCGTCGTGGAGCAGGTCATTCGGCCTACGGGGCTCGTCGACCCCGAGGTGGTGGTGCGTCCGGCGCGCGGTCAGGTGGACGACCTGCTCGGCGAGGTCCGCGGGCGGATCGAGCGGGGCGAGCGGGTCCTCGTGGCGACGCTCACGAAGCGGATGGCAGAGGAGTTGACGGAGCATCTGAGCGAGGTCGGCGTGAAGGCCCGCTACATGCACTCCGACATCACGACCCTGGAGCGGGCGGAGATCCTCCGGGACCTGAGGCTCGGCGTCTTCGACGTCCTCGTGGGCATCAACCTGCTGCGCGAGGGGTTGGACCTGCCGGAGGTGTCGCTGGTGGCCGTGCTCGACGCCGACAAGGAGGGGTTCCTCCGGTCCGAGACGTCGCTCATCCAGGTCAGCGGCCGTGCGGCGCGCCACATCGACGGCACCGTGATCCTCTACGCGGACCGGGAGACGCGTTCGATGACGCGTGCGCTCGGCGAGATGTCGCGGCGCCGCGAGCGGCAACGCGCCTTCAACGAGGAGCACGGCATCACGCCGCGTTCGGTCGAGCGCGGTGTGCGGGACACCGTGGGCCAGGTCTATGCCGCGCGCGATTACGTGGAGCTCGCGAGCCTCGACGACGAGATCGAGAGTCTCGCGGGAGACCAGCGTGACCTGGCGGGGCGGCGGAAGGACCTGGACGCGCGCATGCGCGAGGCCGCCCGGGAGCTGCGCTTCGAAGAGGCCGCCCGGCTCCGCGACGAGATGCACCGCGTGGAGGCCCTCCTGCTGAAGGGCGGTGCGGCGCCGTAGCCGGGGCGCGGCCCGGCAGGCCACCGTGGTGCGCCACCGTGATGCGAGGGCGGAATCGCATCGTCTTCGGCCTCCGTGGATCAGGGGCGCATGGCCAGGTCGAGGGCTTCGCGCAGGCGCTCCAGGGTGTAGGGCTTCTGGATGAAGCCGGCGATGCGCATTCCGTGTTCGACCTCCTGCCGCACGAGGCGTTCCGCGTGGCCGCTCGTCAGGACCACACGCACGTCGGGGTCGATCTTCGCAAGCGCCTCGTGGGCCTCCACGCCGGTCATGCCGGGCATCGAGACGTCGAGCAGGACGAGATCGTAGGGCCTCTCCCGCTCCCGGTAGAGTTCCAGGGCCTCCTCGCCGCTCGACGCCTGCACCACCTCGCAGCCCAGCATGGCGAGCAGCTCGGCCGCCACGTCGCGGACCATGTCGTGGTCGTCCACGAGCAGCACTCTCTGGATGGAGGTCAGCGCCGCGTCCGAGGCGGGCGGCGCCGGCTCCCCGATCTCCTCGTCGTCGCAGCGGGGGAACAGGACTTCGATGCGCGTCCCGCGTCCGGGTGCGCTCTCGAGCGCGATGGCGCCCCCGTGCCGGCGCACGATGCCGAGGACCGCGGCGAGACCGAGGCCGCTTCCATCGGCCTTCGTGGAGAAGTACGGGTCGAAAACGCTCCGCTGCGTCCCCTCGTCCATGCCCTGGCCCGTGTCCTCCACGATGAGACGCACGTAGCCGCCGGCGGGGTGCGTGCCGGTGCGCTCGCACTCGAAGGGCTCCGGCCGGTCCACGGTGTCGACCGTGATGCTCAGCGAGCCGGAGCGCCCCATGGCCTCACACGCGTTCTGGGCCAGGTTCAGCAGGACCTGGTCGAGCTGCGCGCGGTCTGCGTGAACGCGTGCGGGCGTGTCGGTGATGCGGAGATCGATGCCAAGCCGTGTCCCGACGAGTCCGTGAAGCAGCGGCAGGTTGTCCTCCACGATGCCGCGCAGCGAGACCGGGCGGGGCTCCGAGTGCACGCCACGGGCGACGGCCAGCAACTGCCCGGTCAGACGCGCCAGGTTCTCCGCCGTGGTGGCGACGCGTTTCGCCTGCCGTGCGGCATCGCTTCCTTCCGGGAGGCCACGGCGAAGCAGCGAGAGGGGGCCGGTCATGCCCATCAGGAGGTTGTTGAAGTCGTGCGCGACCCCTCCGGCCACGGCGACGATGCTCTCGTCCTTCTGGTCCTCGAGGAGACGCTGCAGCACCTGCTTGCGTTCCGTGATGTCACGCAGGACCAAGAGGACGTGCGGGTGCCCGTGGTACTGGAACCCTGTCGCGTAGACCTCGCAGTCGAAGGTCGTACCGTCGCTC
>JAUXCH010000935.1 GCA_030618975.1 Planctomycetia bacterium | reverse complement strand
GCTACGGGACCCGACGGCGATTGGATTCCGCATCCTCTGCTGGACGAGGAGTAGGCGCAGGGCGCTCCATGCGACGGTGGTTGCTGTTCACGGCGCTGGCGGTCTTGGCCGTGCTCGCCGTGCTGGCACTCTGGCCCAGCGACGACGCCGCGCAGTCGACGGTCGTGCCTCTCCCGCTCGGGTCGGGGCAGCCCATCGTCTCGTCCGACACGCTGGCCGTCTCCGAGCCGCGCCTGCGGGGGCAGGGCGGGAAGGCGGCCGAATTGGCGAAGCGAGCTGCCGGGAGGGAAGGGCCGCTCGGAATCCGAATCGCCGGCACGGTGCGCGAGATCGACCACGAGGACGAGCCGCTCGGCGGTGTGCGGGTGCGCCTCACACGTGTGTCCTGGCCGACCCACGCGACGGTTCTCGAGGACTTCGTGGCCGAGTACGTGACGGGGCCCGACGGAACGTTCGCCTTTCGCGTGGAGGACGAGGGCCCCTGGGCTGTCCTCGCGACCAAGGCCGGATACGGCGGAAAGACGGCCTTGGTGTCGGAAGGTGGGGAGCGCGACATCCTCTTGCGCCGCAGCATACACGTTCGCCTGCAGGTCGTGGACGTGGACGACCGCCCAGTCTCCGGCGCCAGCGTCTTCCGCTACTTCGGCGATCTGTTGCCTCCGCCAGTGCGGACGGACGAGGACGGCTACTTCGAGCTCCGGGTAACGGACCGGGACGAGTTCCTGGTGCTGGCCGCCGGCTACGCGCGGTGCGTCGTCGAGGAGATCCTCGATCGAAACGGCGCGCCGATCGTGCTCACGACCGCGCATCCGCTCGGCGGCGTCGTCGTGGACGAGGCCGGCCCGCCCGTTGCCGGCGCTACCGCCGTGACGGACATCGACGCCCTGCCGCCCCTGGTCACGGACGCGACGGGGCGATTCCGCTGGGACGACGTTCCCGACCACGGCGAGTACGCGGATATCAGCGCCCGGGCCGAGGGGTATCTCGAGGCGATTGAGCCGGCCACGCCGGGTCAGACGGACGTACGCCTCGTGCTTGCGCGTCCGGGTGCGATCGCCGGCCGCCTCGTCTTCCCCCGGGGGACTGAGCCCCTGTCGTGGGAACTCCGCATCTCCCGTCGCTACCGCATGCACGCCGTCCTTAGCGACAGCGGGCCGACCTTCGGCTGCGAGGGGCTTCCGCCCGGAACGTTCACGCTCAGCGCAGAAGCGGGCCGACCCGTGCACTTCCTCGGAACGGAGTACTACGTCACAGCGTTTCGTGGAGAGGTGCAGGTCGAGCGCCTCCCGGGGAAAGACCTCGAGGGCGCCGAAATCCATCTCAGGCCGGTGCCCATCTCGCACGTCGTGTCGCGGGTCGTGACGCCGGAGGGGACGCCGGTAGTGCGCGGCGGCCACAACGTCGACGCGCCGTGGGGGGGCGCCACCTCGAAGCGCACCAACGCCGATGGTGTGATCTGGACGGCCATCGCGGTTGCCCCGGGCACACGAACGACGGTCAGTGCGTGGGCCATCATCCCGGTCCACAACGGCACGAGGCAGGTGACGAGCGCCCCCGTGCCGGTCGTGACCATGACCGACCCCGGCGGCGAGCCGGTCGAGATCGTGCTTCCGCTCGACCCCGCGAACGAGCCGACAGAGCCGAACGAGGTTCGGTTGACGCTCTACATGGAGCGTGAGGATGGCGCACCTATTCCCCCGAACGCTGCTGCGAACTGGCGGGTCAGCCTCCAAGGTGAGAGCTGGGGCAGCAACCCGCAGGTCACGGGTCCGGGGCCCATAGGTGGTCGCTGGCGGGGCGAGATCGTCATACCGGCGGGAAGGCGGCACGAGGTCACCGCCTGGGCTGACGGCTGTGCCTATGGCGAGTTCGTGCTCCCGGCGTATCCGCCCGGCGATGCCGCGCTCGTCTGTCGCCTCCAGCCGCAATCGGTGCTCCGCGGCCGGCTCGTGACGCCGCGCGGACGG
>JAUXCH010000986.1 GCA_030618975.1 Planctomycetia bacterium | reverse complement strand
TTGGCGATTCGCTTGCCTCGCCTCGGGCCCCTGCACGCGCAGGCGAGCCAGCCGGCCCTCGATCTCGCACCGGACGTGGCGGTGGGTCACGCCGTCTTCGGCGTACGTCCCGCCGAGCGGGTCGAGGATGACGCCCGCTTCGCCCGCGCGGCGTCCGCGCGGGCCCTCGCCCTGCGAGGTCTCCTCGAGGCGCGAGGCGAGGTGCGCGCGGAAGCGAGAGGCCGGAACGACCTCGTCGACCAGGTTCCACGCCTTGGCGCGCCGCCCCTTGACGCCTTCGGCCACGGTGCTGAAGACGTCGGCGAGATCCCGGCGCACCTTGCGCTTGTCGACGACGCGCGTCAGCCCGCCCGTGCCGGGCAACACGCCGAGTAGCGGGACCTCGGGCAGGCTCACCGCGGTGTTTCCGTCGTCCTGCAGGACGATCTCGTCGCAGGCGAGGGCGAGCTCGTATCCGCCCCCCGCGCAGATGCCGCTGAGCCCGGCGATCGTGTGGACCCCGCACTCGGCCGCGAGATCCTCGAGGCCCAGGCGCGTCTCGTTGGTGAACTTGCAGAAGTTCACCTTGAAACCGTGTGCCGAGATCCCCAGCATGTGGATGTTCGCGCCCGCGCAGAAGACGCGGTCCTTGCCGGACTCCACGACCAGCGTCCTGACCTCCGGGTGCTCGAAGCGGACGCGCCGGATCGCGTCGGCGAGCTCGATGTCGACGGCGATGTCGTACGAGTTGAGCTTCAGCTCGTAGTCCGAGCGGTGCCCCTCGTTCTCCTGCACGTCCAGGACGAGGTGCGCGACGGGGCCCTCGACCTTCAGCGTCCAGTGGCGGTAGGCGCCGGGGTGCGTCTCGAAGCGCAGCGGAGCGGGCAGTTCGGCGACTCCGGTGGGCGGTTGAGCGTCGGAGGTCTCGTTCATGGCGCGGAGGGTACCGGTAGGGGCGGGGCGCGCCCTGGGCGGTTCGACGGGCCGGGGGCCTCGTCAGCCGGGCGCGGGAGCGCTCCGCAGGCGGCGGGCGGCTTCCATCCAGGGGGCCAGGGTCCCCTGCGTGGGTGCCTCGACACGGCCCGCCTCCGTGATCAGGCAGGTCACCAGCCCCGCCGGGGTGACGTCGAACGCGGGTTCGTACGTCGAGAGGGTCCGCGGGGCGACGTCGTCCACGAGGTAGCGCAGCGCGTCGCCGCTCCGCTCCTCGATCTCCACGGCCTCGCCGCCGGGGGTGTCCGGGTCGAGGGTGGAGAGGGGGGCGGCGACGAAGAACGGGACCCCGTGCTCCCGGCACGCGACCGCGACGGGCCAGGTTCCGACCTTGTTGACGACGTCGCCGTTCGCGCAGACGCGGTCCGCGCCCGTGATGGCCGCGTCGACGCGACCCTGCCGGAACAGGGTCCAGGCCGCGCCTTCTCCGACCACTGCGTAGGAGATCCCGGCCTTGGCGAGCTCGTAGGCCGTGAGGCGGAGCCCCTGCAGGAGCGGCCGGGTCTCGTCGACCCAGACGTGGAGCGGGCGACCCCGCGCGTGGAGCACGTAGAGGGGGGCGAGCGCGGTCCCGAGGCCCGGGGTCACGAGCGCGCCGGCGTTGCAGTGGGTCAGCACCCGCTCCGCGTCTCCCAGGCGGTCGGCGCCGAGGAGTTGCAAGGCGTTATCCGAAAAGAAGATTGGAATCGATACCGTTTGGTCG
>JAUXCH010000781.1 GCA_030618975.1 Planctomycetia bacterium | reverse complement strand
GTCCTGGGCGGCGGACGAAGGCGTCGAGGGCGCGAGCTGACGAACGCGCGCCGCTACACGCGCGCGATGATGTCGTTCAGCGTCGCGCTCGGGCGCATCGCGGCGTCGACCCGCGCGGGGTCGGGCTTGTAGTAGCCGCCGAGGTCCTGGGCCGGACCCTGGGCTGCGTTCAACTCGTCCACGATCTTCTTCTCGTTCGCGGCGAGCGCCTCGGCCACCGGCTTGAAGCGCGCGGCGAGGTCGGGGTTCTCGGTCTGCTTGGCCAGTTCCTGAGCCCAGTACATCGCCAGGTAGAACTGGCTGCCGCGGTTGTCGAGCTCATGCACCTTGCGCGAGGGCGCCTTGCGGTTCGCCAGGAGCTTGGCCGTCGCGTCGTCGAGCGTCCGGCCGAGCAAGCGCGCTCCGGCGTTGTCGAAGTGCTCGCCGAGGTGTTCCAGCGACGCGGCCAGGGCGAGGAACTCGCCGAGCGAGTCCCAGCGCAGGTGCCCTTCCTTCTCGAACTGCTGGACGTGCTTGGGTGCCGAGCCGCCGGCGCCGGTCTCGAACAGCCCGCCGCCGTTCAGAAGGGGCACGATCGAGAGCATCTTGGCGCTGGTGCCGATCTCGAGGATGGGGAAGAGGTCGGTCAGGTAGTCGCGCAAGACGTTGCCCGTGACGGAGATCGTGTCCTCGCCGCGGCGAATGCGCTCCACCGAGAAGCGGGTCGCCTCGACCGGGGGGAGGATCTTGATGTCGAGGCCGTCGGTGTCGTGCTCGGCCAGGTAGGTCTCGACCTTCCGGATGAGTTGCGCGTCGTGGGCGCGGTTCGCGTCGAGCCAGAAGACCGCCGGTACGCCCGTCGCGCGGGCGCGCGTGACGGCCAGCTTGACCCAGTCGCGGATGGGCGCGTCCTTGGCCTGGCACGCGCGCCAGATGTCGCCTTGCTCGACGTCGTGGGAGATCAGCACGTTCCCCGCGGAGTCGACGATGCGCACGGCGCCGTCGGACGGGATCTCGAAGGTCTTGTCGTGCGAGCCGTACTCCTCGGCCTTCTGCGCCATCAGCCCGACGTTGGGAACGCTCCCCAGGGTGGTCTGGTCGAACGCACCGTGGGCCTGGCAGTCTTCGACCATCACCCGGTAGACGCCCGCGTAGGAGCTGTCGGGGATGACCGCCTTGCAGTCCTGCAGCTTGCCGGCGGGGTTCCACATGCGGCCCCCGTCGCGGATCATCGGCGGCATCGACGCGTCGATGATGATGTCGCTTGGAACGTGCAGGTTGGTGATGCCCTTGTCGGAGTTGACCATCGCGAGGTCGGGGCCGTTCGCGTAGACGGCACGGATGTCGGCTTCGATCTCTGCGCGCTTGTCGTCGGGCAGGTCGGCGAGCCGCGCGACCACGTCGCCGAAGCCGTTGTTCAGGTCGACGCCGAGCTCGTCGAAGGTCGCGCCGTGCTTGGCGAAGAGGTCCTTGAAGTACACGCGGACCGCGTGGCCGAACAGGATCGGATCGGAGACCTTCATCATCGTGGCCTTCAGGTGCAGCGAGAACAGGACGCCGGACTTCCGCGCGTCCTCGACCTGCTGCTCCAGGAACGCGACGAGCGCCTGCTTGCTCATGAAGGTGCCGTCGATCACCTCGCCCGCCAGCAGCTCGAGGCCGTCCTTGAGCACCGTGACCGTGCCGTCGGCCGCGACGTGCTCGATGCGCACGGTCGTCGCGTCTTCGACGGTGACGGACTTCTCGTTCGCCCGGAAGTCACCGGCGCTCATGGTCGAGACGTGGGTCTTCGAGTCCTTCGCCCACTCAGCCATGCGGAGCGGGTTCTTGCGCGCGTACTCCTTGACGGCGCGCGGCGCGCGCCGGTCGGAGTTGCCCTGGCGCAGGACCGGATTGACCGCGCTGCCCTTGACCGCGTCGTAGCGTGCCTGGATCTCGCGCTCGGCGTCCGTCTGCGGCTCCTCGGGGTAGTCCGGCAGGTCGTAGCCCTTCGACTTCAGCTCCGCGATCGCCGCGTTCATCTGGGGGACGGAGGCGCTGATGTTGGGCAGCTTGATGATGTTCGCGTCGGGGGTCAACGCGAGGCGGCCCAGCTCGGCGAGCGCGTCGGGGGTCCGCTGTTCCTCGGTCAGCCGCTCGGGGAAGCTCGCGAGGATGCGGCCCACGAGGGAGATGTCCGAAAGCGTCACCTCGACGCCTGCGGGCGCCGCGAACGCCTGGATGATGGGCAGGAGCGACTGCGTTGCGAGTGCGGGCGCCTCGTCGGTCAGGGTGTACACGATGGGCGGGGACTGGCTCATGACGGCTCCCGAATACGCTGTGCGCGACCTTGGATTCCGGACTCGGTGGTGTACCAGACCAGGGCCTGAAGGCGGTGAGATCCCAGAGCGGAGACGGCCCGCGCGCCGGGAAGGGGGGCGCGGGCAGGAGCCCGTCAGCCGGTCTTCTCCGGCACCTTCACCCTGTAGAAGGCGGAGTACATGGCGGGCACGACGAACATCGTGAGCAGCGTGCCGAAGGTCAGGCCGGCCATGATGGTCACCGCCATCGCGACCCAGAAGATGTCCGGAAGGAGCGGGATCACGCCGAGCACGGTCGTCGCCGCGGCCAGCACGACCGGTCGGAGACGGGACACCGCCGACTCGATCACGGCGTCGTAGCGGCTCATCCCCTCGGCGAGGTTCGCGTTGATCTGGTCCAGGAGAACG
>JAUXCH010000591.1 GCA_030618975.1 Planctomycetia bacterium | reverse complement strand
GGCGATCAGCGTGAGGGGGCTGATCCGCGGGATGAACGTGCCCTCGTACCATTCGCGCCCCTTGGCGCGGATCAGCACGAGACGCGTGAGCATCCCCGCGAAGAAGGGAATCCCGAGGTAGATCAGCACGCTCTCGGCGATCTGTCCCATGGAGATCTCGACGACCATGCCGCTGAGGCCGAAGAGCGGCGGAAGCACGGTCACGAAGACGAACGCGTAGACGCTGTAGAGCAGGATCTGGAAGATGCTGTTGAGGGCCACGAGGCCGGCCGCGTACTCCGAGTCGCCGCCTGCCAGGTCGTTCCACACGATCACCATGGCGATGCACCGCGCCAGGCCGATCAGGATGAGGCCGACCATGTACTCCGGCTTGTCCGGGAGGAAGACGATGGCGAGCAGGAACATCAGCGCGGGGCCGACGAGCCAGTTCTGCGTCAGGGAGAGGCCCAGCACCTTGCGGTTGCGAAAGACCTCGCCCAGCTCCTCGTAGCGGACCTTGGCCAGGGGCGGGTACATCATCAGGATCAACCCGATGGCGATGGGGACGTTGGTGGTCCCCGCCTGGAAGCGAGACAGGAAGCGCTCCACGCCGGGCACGAAGTGCCCAAGGGCCACGCCCACGAGCATCGCCAGGAAGATCCACAGCGTCAGGAATCGATCCGCGACCGAGAGCCTGTCGGCCACGCTTCGGGTCGTCACGGTTCCACTCCTCGAAGGCCGGGCCCGAGCGCCGGCGGTCCCCGCGGAGGTTGGCGGGTCCACACCGGCGCCCGAGCGGCAGGAATCAGGCGCCGGCGACGACCGGTTCGGCCGCCACGGAATCCTCGTGTTCGACGATCCGTCCGTCGTCGATGTGCACACGGACGTTGCCTCGCCTCGCCGCCTCGGGGCTGTGCGTGACCATCACCACCGTGGTCCCGTGCTCCCGGTTCAGCTCGTCCAGCAGGGTCAAGATGTCGTTCGAGAGAGAGGGATCCAGGTTGCCCGTCGGCTCGTCCGCGAGGATGAGGTCGGGATCGTTGGCGAATGCGCGCGCGATGGCTACGCGCTGCTGCTGGCCGATGGAGAGCTCACGGGGGAGGTGGTTCACCCGCCCCCCGAGGCCCACGCCGTCCAGGATGGACGCGGCCTTGGCGCGCTGCGCCTCCTTGCCGTCCTGCCCCCACACCAGCGGCAGCATGACGTTCTGGAGCGCCGTCAGGTAGGGAACCAGGCTGAAGTTCTGCATCACGAAGCCGACGTGTTCCCGCCGGAAGGCGGCCAGCTCGTTGTCGCTCATCGCGTGCAGTGCCGCCCCGTGGAAGAACATCTCGCCCGACGTGGGCCGGATCAGGCCGCCCAAGGACAGGAGCAAGGTGGACTTCCCGGAACCGGACGGCCCGGTGATGGTGACGAACCGTCCTTCCGGGATCTGCAGGTCGACGTCTCGAAGCGCGTCGACCGGCCCGTCGGCGTGCAGGTACTGCTTGCTGACCTTGCGTACGTCGAGGATCACGTCACACCTCCTGCATGTTGGCGAAGGGCTCGATCCGCCCGGCCAGCCAGGCCGGCACCAGGGTTCCGAGCAGGGCGGCGGCCAGGGAGAGCAGCACCGCCCAGAGCAGGTAGATCGGCACCGGGGGCACGTTCAGGCCGGCCAGCTCGGGTCCGAGGATCACCCCGGCTGCCGTGCCGAGCAGGTAGCCGAGAACGCCGCCGACGAGACCGAGGATGATGGCCTTGCCGAACAACATGCCGTAGATGTTCGACTTCGGCGCGCCGATCATGCGCAAGATGCCGATCTCCTTGCGCCTCTCGTTCACGTTGGCCCAGATGTAGTTTCCGATCGAGATCGCGCCGACGATCAGCACGATGACCAGGAAGGACAGGGAAACCTTCTGCATCAGGCGGTTGGTGTCGAGCTGCGTCGAGACGAGCTGCTTCACCGTCGTGATCCGCGTATCGGGGAGGATGTTACGGAGCTGGGAGAGCAGCCCCGCCGAGATCGCGTTGCAGCAGCCCATGATCTCGATCGCGCTCACCTGGTCGTGGATCCCGAAGACCGCTTGCGCGTCCTTGAGGTTCACGAAGATCCGGTCGTCGTCGATCGTCCCCGTCTCCGGCAACACCTTGGCGACCTGGAACTCACGTTCCGTGGGCGGAGCGGTCGCGTCCTCGGAGCGCTCCGGAACGGTGAAGGTGCTGCCCTCCGACAACCCGAGGCGGACGGCGGCCGCCGACCCCACGATGCTGGAGCCCTCCGGGAGCGACTCCACGGCCTTCCTCTGCAAGCGCTCGTCCTTGTAGCCGAGCGACTTGTTGGCCTCGCTGTTGGGGTCGCAGGTGAGCGTGAGGTCCGCGCCGACGAGCCCGGCACTCTGCCAGACGGGCTTGGATGCGATCTCGTTCGCCGGGGTGATCCCGGTGAGCACGACCTTCCTGCCGTTGACCTCGGTCCGCCGCGTCAGCTTGGGCGACAGGTTGTCGACGCCCGGCAGCGTGGAGGTGAGGATCCGCTCGACGAAGTCCTCCGGCATGGTCGGAGCGTCGATGTCGGCGGTGTAGTAGTCGTCGACCGATGCGGCCTGCGGCAGGACGAGGATGTTGGCGCCGAGGTTGTCGAGCCGGATGGCCACGGCGATCTCCGACACGCGGGTCACCGACTGGATGCCGACGATGACGCCGATGCCGAGGGTGATGGCGAGCAGGCCCGAGAGCACCTGCGACTTGCGGTGCAGGAGCTCGAGCCAGACGAGTTTGAAGAGACTCACCGGCGCACCCCTAGCAACTGCCGCCGGGGCAGCACGCGACCTTCTTGGTCACGGCTTTCACGAGGTCCTCCGCGCTCATCACGGCGCGGAACACCTGCGTCTTCTGCCCCTTGGCGTTGAACACGGCGGTGACCGGAGCCGCCTCCCGAGGGCCGACGTTCAACTCCTTGAGCCACGCCTTCTCGGCCTTGTCGTCCATGTCCACGACCACCGTGGTGACCTTGCGCTCGAGGCGACGCGTCGCCTCGGTGCACGCCTGGAAGATCGCGCTGCGCGGCTCCACCATCGTCTTCTTGCTGATCACGACGATGACGGCCATCTTCTGTGAGAGGTTCAAGAGGAACTCCGCCTTCTTGGGCGTCGGGATCGCCTTCACCAGGGCCTGCGGGGTCGCGTCCTTCAGGAGGGCCCCACCCGCCACGACGCCGTTGGGCGCGACGACGAGGATGAGCGGCACGGGCGCACCGAGCAGGCGGTAGCGCGTCACCAGTTCCTGGTTCTCCGCCGCCCCGCGGTCGAGGACCACGACGGCCGTCGCCGGGGCCAGGCCCTGGGCCTGCTGGGCGATCTGCATCGCGCGGTCGGTCCCAGGGGCGTTCCCCTGCGTGACGACCAGGAACACCGCCTTGCCCTGGCTCGACGCGGCAGTGAGCTCGGACTGGGTGGACGCCAAGACGTCCGTACCGACGAGCAGAACGGCGCCTGCCAGCAGCAGGGAGATCACGAGTCGTTGCATGGTCCTATCTCCTCGATGTGCGCATCCCGACCTCGAGGGGCCGGCTCGCGACGGAACCGTTTCGACTATATCCAGGTTCTTGGATACGGGAACCCGAAACGCCAGAGGAGAAACCGGATCCCAACGGCGCTCCTTGAAGTTGCGTCTCGTCCGCAAGGAACGACCTCCGTGGCCTGTCTCCGCACACGATCGCTTCCTCTCGATCCTCTCGACTCCTACCGGAGGAGGTCCTTCACGTACTTCGCGTTGGCGGCCTTGCCGACCAGCTTGACCTCGCCGTTCACGACGAGCGCGGGTGTCGTCATCACGCCCAGCTTCAGCATCTCGTCGATGTCCGTGACCTTCTCCAGGGTGTAGTCGATCCCGAGCTCCTCCGCGGCCTGCCGCGCGTTCTCGGCCAGCTTGTTGCACTTCG
>JAUXCH010000821.1 GCA_030618975.1 Planctomycetia bacterium | reverse complement strand
TGCGGAGTCGAGGGCATGGAGGAGGGCGCCGGGTGCGGACGTAGATCGCCCGTTCCCCGCATCATGCATGGAACGGGGGACTCTCACCACGTCGTCCGGGTCGACCGCCGGCCCGCATACAATCCCCGTCTCCCCCAACCCAATCCCCACGAGGCGACCTTGCGCATCCTTCTCGCAGACGACGAGCGCGCCATCGCGATCACCCTGGCAGACGACCTCAAGCGCGCCGGTCACACGGTCCGGGTGGCCTCCGACGGGGGCGAGGCCCGCGACGCCCTGGCCCAGGAGGAGTTCGACGTCCTCGTCACCGACATCCGGATGCCCGTGGTCTCGGGCGTCGAGCTCCTCGAGGACGTGAAGTCCCGGGGCGCCGACACCGAGGTGATCATCATCACCGGCTACGGCACGATCGACTCCGCCGTCGACGCCATTCGCAAGGGCGCATTCGACTACATCCTCAAGCCCTTCGACAACGACGTCATCCTCGTCGCGCTCCGCAAGATCGAGGAGATCCGACGCCTCCGCAACGAGAACGCCGAACTGCGCCAGACCTTGGGCCGCGAGAAGGGCCTCGAGCAGATCATCGGCCGCAGCCCGGCCATGCAGCGCGTGATCGACCGCATCCGCACCGTGGCCGACTCCGACGCCCGCGTGCTCATCACCGGCGAGTCCGGCACCGGCAAGGAATGCGTGGCCCGGGCCATCCACGACATCTCCGCCAGGCGCGACCATCCGTTCGTCCCCCTGGCCTGTGCGGCCATCCCCGCCACGCTCCTCGAGGACGAGATCTTCGGCCACGAGCGCGGTGCCTTCACGGACGCGAAGGAGCGCAAGCCCGGACGCTTCGAGCGCGCGAACGGCGGTACCCTCCTCCTCGACGACATCGACGACATGCCGCTCGAAACGCAGGTCAAGCTGCTCCGCGTGCTCCAGGAGGGTGAGGTCGAGCCGCTCGGCGCCCGCGAGAGCATCCCCATCGACGTCCGCGTGATCGCCGCCACCAAGATCGACCTCGGCGACGCCGTCGAGGACGGGGAGTTTCGCGAGGATCTCTACTACCGACTCAACGTCGTCCCCGTCGACCTTCCGCCGCTCCGCGACCGCGACGGCGACATTCCACTGCTCGTCGAGCACTTCCTCCAGCGCCACGCGCACGGCCGGGACTTCGAGATCCCGCCGGAGGTGCTGGCCGAGCTCTGCGCCTACCGCTGGCCGGGCAACGTGCGCGAGCTCGAGAACGCCGTGGAGCGTGCCGTCGCGCTCTCCGGGTCGTCGGGCGTCCTGACGCGCGAGCTGCTCCTCGAGGGCGCGCTGCGCCGCCGCAAGCGCAAGGGCGACGACGAGGACGGTCCGATCGTCTCCCTCAAGGAGACGGTGCGCGGGTCGGAGAAGAGGGCGATCCGCCGCGCCCTCAAGGCCACCGAGGGACACCGCGCCAACGCCGCGAAGACGCTCGGCATCTCCCGCAAGAATCTGTGGGAGAAGATGAAGGAATACGAGATCGACTGATCCCGAGGACCCTTCGGCAACGGTTCGGGGGGGTCGGGGTCAGGTGAAACTCAGCGCTTTTCGACGGGCAGGGGATCCGGCCTGATCCGTGTGCCTGCGCTCCTGACTGCGTGCGTACGTGGGCAGATCGGGCGGGCGCGGCTGGGATCTCGCGACGCCTCTCCGGAATCTCCGTGACCACCCCGCCGTCCCGCGCGGTCTACCCATGGAGACCGCATGCCACCCGGCCCGGCCGGCGGAGCCCGTAGAATGATCTCGATGTCCCCCGCGACGAGCCGCCCCCGGAAGACGGTCGAGGACTACCTCGCGCTCCCCGACGACGTTCGAGCCGAGCTGATCGACGGGGAGCTCTACGTGACGCCCTCGCCCGAAACCGACCACCAGAGGGTGGTGGCACGCCTGAGCCGCCGGCTCGCCGAACACGTGGAGGAGCACGACGTAGGCGAGATCTTCATGGCCCCCCTGGACGTCCATCTACCCAACGGCGACGTCGTCCAGCCCGACGTGTTCTTCGTTTCCAAGGCCCGGAGCGACATCTGCCGACGCTGGATCCACGGTGCCCCCGATCTCGTGATCGAGGTGGTCTCGACGCAGCACGCCGAGCGGGACCGTGCCGTGAAGCGCAGCCTGTACGCGCGAAGCGGCGTGGCCGAGTACTGGATCGTGGATCCCCGGGAGCGTTCGATCGAGGTCCTGCGCCTGGAAGGGGAGAGCTACGCGCCGGGAGGCTGGTTCCGGGAGGACGAGGTGCTCGTCTCGCCGACCTTCCCCGGGTTCACCCTCGCGTTGACCGGGCTCTGGCCCTGACTTCGGAAGGGTCAGGTGAAACTCAGCGGCTTTCGACGGGCGAGGATCCGGCCTGCCCCGTGTGCCTGCGCTCCTGACTGCGTGCGCACGTGAGCAGATCGCGCGGGCGCGGCTGGGATTCTGCGACGCCTCTCCGGAATCTCCGTGACCACCCCGCCGTCCCGCGCGGTCTACCCATG
>JAUXCH010000054.1 GCA_030618975.1 Planctomycetia bacterium | reverse complement strand
TCCTCCGGCGCACCGTGACCGAGATCCAGGAGCAGAACGCCGACCTCAGCGCCGAAGACGCGATGAAGCTGGCGAACGAAGCCCTGGCGGCAGTGCGTGCGACTCCTTCTTGACACGAACATCCTCGTTTCGGGACTGCTCTCCTCGAAGGGCCCGCCCGGAAAGTTGCTGCGCGCATGGTTGGACGGGCTCTTCGAACTCGTGACCTCGGAGGAGCAGATCGACGAACTCAGGCGTGTGCTGGGCTACGAACATCTGAGGCCCTACATCCACCCGGAACAGGCTCGTGTCTTCATCGAGAACGTCGAGGTCCTGGCAATCATGGCAGCGGACCTGTCGGTGCTCGAGCTTTCACCCGACCCGGACGACAACGTGATCTTGGCGACAGCTGTTGCCGGGGAAGCGAAGGCCGTGGTCTCGGGCGACAAGGCTGACGTCCTGGCCCTTGGCGACGTCGAGGGCATCCCCATCATCACGGCAAGAGAAGCGCTCGAGCGCCTGGGCCTGGCCGATGACTGAGCGGTGGACATCCCAGGCCTGGAGGACCGCCATGACCCACTACGACGTCTTCAACGGGGATGCCGACGGCATCTGCGCGCTCCACCAGCTGCGCCTCGCCGAGCCGGAGGAGAGCGTGCTGGTCACGGGCGTCAAGCGCGACATCCGGTTGCTGTCTCGCGTCGAGGCGGAGCCTGCCGATCACGTGACGGTGCTCGACATCTCCCTCGACCGCAATCGCGAGGCGCTCGAGCGGGTGCTGGAGAGCGGCGCACAGGTGCGCTACTTCGACCATCACCATGCCGGGACCCTGCCGACGGACGAGAACTTCGTCGCGCACATCGACACGGCCTCCGACACCTGCACGAGCCTGTTGGTCGACGCGGCCCTGGGCGGGCGCTTCTCGATCTGGGCCGTGGTCGGCGCCTTCGGCGACAACCTCGACGACAGCGCGCGACGGGCGGCGGAGCCGCTCGCCTTGGGAGCCCAGGAGCTCGAGACGTTGCGTGAACTGGGCATCCTCGTCAACTACAACGCGTACGGGGCCACGGTAGAGGACCTGCACGTCGCTCCCGACGAGCTGTTTCGCCGTGTGCGGCCCTACGCGGATCCGTTCGCGTTCATCGCCGAGGACGACGCGTTCGCGACGCTGCGCACCGGCTACGCCCACGACATGGAGTTGGCCGGGGAGCTCGCCCCCGAGGCCGAGGAGGAACGACGGGCGCTCTACCTGCTGCCGGCCGCCGCCTGGGCGCGGCGGGTCGGCGGGGTGTTCGCGAACCACCTGGCCCGTGCGGCGCCGCGGCGAGCGCACGCCTTGCTCACCCGCCTTCCGGATGGCGGGTACGTGGTGAGCGTGCGTGCGCCGCTGGAGGACCGGCAGGGGGCGGACACGCTCTGCCGTCGGTTCCCGACGGGCGGGGGTCGGCGCGGCGCCGCGGGGATCAACCGGCTTCCGGAAGACCGGTTCGCGGAGTTCGTGGCCGCGTTCGAGGCGGCGTACGCGTAGGGCTGCTGCGCGTGGGCGCGTCAGGCGAGGACCGCCGGCTCGTCGGGGCAGTCCTCGTCGCCCGTGGCGCTGCCGACCGGCTGCCAACTTGCGTCGCGTAGCTCGATCGTCAGCACGCCGGTCGCTTCCAGGCGTACCTCGATGCGGGCGAACTGCCCGTCCACCTTCAGGCAACACCTTGCATCGCCGGCCGTTGCCTCGACGTAGCGCTTCGGTGTGTGCGCCGGCGCCCAGGACGGGTCGTTCCGGAAGCAGCCCGGGAGGATCGTCCGATCCTGGAGGATGAACTCCTCGTCCGCCGATTCCGCCTCTTCCAGGACCCGAACCGTGAAGGCACGCGCCTCGCCGCAGAGGTTCGCCACGCGCCAGGCGAATGACACCGCCGGCACCGGCACCGGCAAGGGCTGGACCTTGGCCTGGAGCAGCTCGTGGATCGCGGCCAGATCCGGCATCACGCCGATCCACGTGGTCTCGTCGAGGGCCGGGAGGGTTCCTGTCTCGAAGTCTGCCAGGTAGTCGCGAAGTGCCAACGGGCTCAATGCGCCGGCGCCTGTCTGGCGCGCCATCCCCTGGAGCGCCACCGCGGCACCTGCCACGATCGCCGCGGCGGCGGAGGTCATGCACAGGCTCTTGGACCACGCCGTCGTGGACCCCAGGTCGTCCGAGGAGCAGCTCACCACGGCCTCGCCCTGCGCGAAGCAGTCGATGCGGCTCCCGTAGTTGGAGTTGTTCCGGCGGTACCACTCCTCGGCGCCGCCTTCCTTCGCGAGGTGCCGTGCCGCCGCCACCATGACGGCTCGGGAGTCGCGGAACTCGTCGGAGCCATCCCCCAGGGCGGCGAAGCCTCGCTTCAGGACCGGGTACTCCTTGTCCAGGTCGACCGCGGCGTTCCAGTTGTTCCCGTTCCCCGCGACCTCGACGACGCTGATCTGGAGCGCCGTCGCCAGCCGGATGGAGTCGTACGTGCCCTCGTCGACCTCGACCGGGATCAGGAGGCCGGTCTCTGTGTCCTCGTCCTGCACCTCGAGGAGGATGACGTCCCCCGGGGCCAGCGTGTCCGCCGCCTTGGCGACGGCATCGGCCACTGACGTCCCATGACGAGACGCTACGTAGACGGCCTTGGGTCCATACGCGATACCGACGCCGTCGAAGGTGTTGTTCACAGCGCACACGACCCCCAGAACCTGGGTGCCGTGCGCCCGCGACGTATTGACGATCGTCCCCGTCAACGGAGCGGGGATACCGTGATCGGCGAGGTCTCGGTGGTCGACGGTCCACCCCTGTTCGATGTCGGCGAAGGCAACCCCGGTCCCGTCGGCGCCCGCGTTCTGCCAGGCGCTCCGGGCCCCGACGCCGCCCTCCGCGTCCTCGAGGTGCGTCTGGTCCTCCGCCAGGGGGTTGTCGCTGGGATTCGGGCAGGGATCGGGGCCCGCGCGAACCACGCTGACGGACCGTACGCGGCCGTCCCCGTCGAGGTACGCCACGACCTTGCGCGCTTCGTCCTCGTCCGTGTAGCTCACCGCGTACCAGGTGTCGAGCGGCGGCAGGTCGTAGGTCTCGTCCAACTTCCCAGCCCGCATCCACAGTTCCTGGAGCCCGTCGCGGTCGAGGCTCGTGACGAGCGGTCGGATGCGCCCGTCGAGAAACGGGAACTCGTCGAGGAGGTCGCGCAGGAGGGACGGCCCTCGCGGCCTCCGCGGCCCGTCCTCCTCGCCCGCACGGGGGACGGTCTCGTACTCCTCCAGGCGGAAGCTGATGTACTCGCGGCCGAGTCATACTCTGTCCCCGTTCGGCATCGGGCTCTCCTCGTGTCCTCAGTCGGCAAGCCCCCAGAGCACCCAGGCCGCCCAATAGCGGGGATGCCGCCACTTCCCGTCCTCGTGTTCCCGCACGTACGCTTGCGCGCGCTGGAGCGCTCGAGCCGGCACGTCCCCGGCACGCCAACGTTCGTAGAACTTCGTCATGAGCGCGCACGTCGCGCGGTCATCGACCTTCCAGAGACTCACGACCACGCGCTTTGCCCCGGCGATCAAGAAGGCCCGCGTCAATCCGATGACGCCCTCGCCGCTCACGATCTCGCCCCGCCCGCTGTCGCACGCCGACGCCACGAGGAGGTCCGTGGGAAGATCCATCCCCAGGAGGTCCAGCACCGTGAGGAAGCCGTCGTCCTCCTCGCTGGGGCTCAGCGCCAGCGCGGAGAGCATCGGGGAATCGGGGTGGATCAGGCCGTGACACGCGAGATGAACCGATCGCCAGGCGTCCCGCTTCGCGAGCTCCGCCTTCAACGCCGTCTCCGTGGCCTTGACGCCCGTCAGAACGACGTCCTCGGGTTCCGTGATGGCGCGCACCTCCTCCGCGGTCTCCTCCAGGGGCGAGAGCCAACGTCCGCGGAAGTACATGGGGACGCCGGTAGCCCCGCGTTCGCCGTACTCCGGATTCCCGATTGCGAGGATCCTCGCTCCTCGCGGCCTGGGCTCGTCGCGCAGGGCCGCGAGGACCGTCCCGGACGGCACGCACGCCACGCGTCGCCTCGGCGCGAGCGCGGGCCAGGGCACGTAGCAGAGGTCGCCCTGGGGGCACACGTAGAGCGCCGCGATCGTCTCGGGTAGCTCGAGATCGTCGACCAGGCGCGTCCGGAGCCGCCCGAGGGCCTCCTGGACGTCCTTCGCCTTCGCCCCCTTCCGTCCGCAGAGCGCCAGGTCGGCCGATACCTGGGCAACCTCGCCGAGATCGACCAGGCGCTCGCCGTCCGCGTTGACGACGACGGCTCGGAGGCGTCCCGCGTCGACGGCGTAGTACGCCAGGGCCTCGTCCTCGTCGAGCGCCTTCCGGACGCCTTCCCGGTCGAGGGGCTTCGGGTACTTCAGGTCCGCGACGCGCTTCACCGTCCGTTGGACGTGCGCAACCACCTCGCGCAGTCGGGCTTCCGCTTCCCGGATCGCGTCGGCGGCGGCCCCGAGCACACGCCCCACGCCGATGCGTCGCGCCTCCCGATAGCGCTTGTGCGCCAGGGTCACCGCCGCCGTCGCCTCGATTTCCTCGGCTGCCAACGCCGGGGGCAGACCGGCACCGCTGAGACGCGTGCGGCCGCCCATCGCGTCCAGGAGGGCCCGGGCCCGCCAGCGTTCGAGGACGGCGACGGCGCGGTCGGCACGGTTCTCCACCACGGCCGCGTGGAAGCCCGCGTCGAAGAAACGCGCCCGACGCTGCCGTGCCCGGGCCATCGGCTCGTCCGACAGACCGACGACGACCCGGTCGAGGAGCTCGATCGAACGGAGCGCGTGCCCGTAGGCCGCCGACGCGCGGCCCATGGTCAGGAGCGTCTCCGCCCGCTCGTGCTCCACGTCGGCCTGAACGTCCCAGGCGCTGGCCTGCTCCAGGAAGGGGACAGCCCGCGCGAACGCTTCGAGCGCCGGGACGCGTTCGCCAGCGTCGCCGTGCAGCCGTCCGATCTCGAGCCACACGTACCCCGCGTTCAAGGGGTCTTCGCCTGCCTTCTCGAGCGAGGCCTCGAGCGCCGCCAGGGCCTTTTCGGGCCGTCCGGCCGACCGCTGAGCGATGCCCGCGAGGTACAGGACGGCGCCCGCCCCGACGCTGTCCTTCGCCGCTTCGTACAGCGTGAGCGCCTTCTCGAAGGTGAGCAGCGCCGCGTCGTCATCTCCGTCCAGGTGCTGCGCGTGGCCGATCTGCGTCAGGATCTCGGCCCGCTCCACCGGGTAGGTCTCGGGGATGGCATCGAGGACACGCTCGAGGTCCTTCCGTCCGGCCTCGTACTCGCCGGTCTCGGTGCGGATCACGGCGCGCAGAGCGGCGAAGCGGAGCTGCTCGCGTGGGTCGTCCACCTTCTTCAGGTGCTGCTCTGCAAGATCGAGCCACTCCCTGGCGACGCCCAGCTCGCCCCGGCGGGCCACCAGGAGGCTCGCGTTCACGGCCGTCTGCGCCGCGTCCCCTTCCGCACTGGCGCCGACGAAGATGGCGTAGGCCGCGGTCAGGAGGTCGACGCTTCGCCTCAGGTCCCCGGTCTGCGCGTGGAGCCCCCCGAGGTCCGCCAGGGCACGGGCCGCACGGAGCGGCGCGCCGAGAATGTCGTGAAGCTCGGCCATACGGCGGAGAGCACCCATGCCGGTCTGGACGGCGCCCACTCTCTCGGCGGACGCCGTGACGCCCCCGAGCGCAGCCCGCTCCATGTTGTTCCACCCGAGCGCAGCGGCCTGCTCGGCGACGCCCTGGAAAGCCGCAAGGGCATCCTCCATGCGACCGAGTCGAAACAGCACCGTCCCGCGTACGATCCCGACCCGCGCTTCGAGGATGCTGCCCTCCGCCGTCTCGACGTCGCGAAGGGCCCCGAGAGCGGCCTCGTGGTCTCGAGACCGTTTCTCCTGCATGGCCTTCGCCAGGGCCACACGCGCGTCCCCGTCGTCCGCGGGGCGATAGGACCGAACGTAGTGCTCCAGCGCGGCACGGTCGGGGATCTCTGCGGCTTCGACGCAAGCGTTCGCCACGTCGGGGTGATCACGCGCCAACAGGTCGTCGACGAGCGGCCACGGATCCGGCCGGTGGTTCCGGACGATCTCGGCGAAGCGCGCGCGGTCCTTGGCGGCGTGGGCGGCGACGAGGGCGGTGACGACGTCGTCCCCCGCCCGGGCCCGGGGACTCGCCAGCCCCACCCCCATCAAGGAAACGAGGAGCGTCAGCGTCCAGGTAGCAGGGCCTCGCAAGCTAGGGGTCATCCGTCTCCGAGCACCGGAATCCCGGCACTGTCCGGCACGTCGTCCAACTCGAGCTCGGTCCAGTCCGACCGCCGGGCCACGACGACCAGCTCGCGGGTGGCCGTGTAGCGGATCTCGACGCGCGCGACGACTCCGCTTGCCTGCTTGTGCAGCTTCTTCTCCGAGGTGCTGTCCTTGGCCCACGCCCGGATGAAGCGATTGGAGCCCACGGCATCGTCATCCGGGGATTGGTGTACGAAGCCGCCCGGCGGGAGGAGTTTCTTGTCCACCAGCAGTGTCGGCAGCTTCGGAACGAGCGTCGGTCCCACACGGAGCGTGAACTCGCGTGTCTCGGAGGAGAGGTTGGCGACGCTGTACGAGATCTGTGCCATGAGATACCCCTCGTCCCGTTCGTGTCCGTGTCGTGCGCATGGTCAGGGAACTACGCGGGCAGGATCACGTTGCCGTTGATGTCTCGGGCCCACAGGTGAACGAACACGTCTTGCGTCGCGGGATCGACGTGGAAGGTCGCTTCGGCCTCCTCGAGGTCCGCGACCGAGGGGCCGACGTGGACCGTGCCCACGGGCATCCCGTTTCGTCGGATCAGGACCGAGAAGTGGCGCGGATTGTCGGCGGGCGGAAACTGGCCGGGGGGGGCCTCTCGCACCGTGTAAGGCTCGACACCGGGGAGGTTCGCGACGGGCGCGTAGACGACGTCGTTTTCGCTGGAGAAAGCCTCGGCATCGGTGATGTCGCCCGAGTCGTTGAAGAATCGGAATCGAATGGCCACCGTGCCCGGGTCCGGGACGGCCACCCTCGTGTTCGCAATCGGATCGCCCTCTTCAGGCATTCGCATCTCCCTCGCGTGTTGGCGGGATCGTAGCCCGTCCGGATCGACGGCGTCAACCGTCAGCCCTCAGGGTGTCTCCATCCCGACCCGTTTCGCAGTACAAGGGCAGGACCGGTCGAGATCCCAGGCCTCGGCGTGGCGGCGCCGAGGAAGGAGGCATCATGGCTCAGCGGCTCGCATTCTTCCTGTGCGGTGTGGGACTGCTCACGCTCCTCGCGTGCGGCGGTGGAGGCGGCGGGGGCGGGGGGGACACGAGGATCCCGACGCTCGCCGGCTCGACCCCCGCAGACGGCGCCACGGGCGTGGCGGTTGACACCTTCGTCGACCTCTTCTGGGAGCAGGATCTCGACCCGGCGACGGTCACGCCCGGGCACGTGGAGCTGCGGGCGCCGTCCGGGCCCGTGTCCGGGGCGCTCTCCTACGACGCGGGGGCGCGCCGGATCCGCTTCGTGTCCGACGAGAATCTCGTGCTCGGCACCCGGTACACCGCCCACGTGAGTCCGGGACTCGCCGCCACCGACGGTCAGGTGCTCGGCGCGCCCTACGACGTCTCGTTTCGGGTCCTGACGGCCGCTCCCCTCTCCACGCAGCTCCTGGAGACCGCGGCCGTCGACAGCGCCACCTACCAGGCACTGGCGCTCAACGACGAGGGACGCGGATTCGCGGTCTGGAGCCAGGTGCCGGCTGCCGGGAACCGAACGCTTCGAGCGACCCGCTTCGACGTGGCGACCGGACGCGGGGCGGCCACCGCGCTCGGGAGCGCGGCCTCCATCGGCACGACCGAGCAGGGCGTGGCCGTCAATCAAGCCGGCGACGCGATCGTGGCCTGGCAGACGCAGGACGGCACGCAGGACACCTGGGCCCGGATCTACAGGGCCGACATCGACGCCTGGTCGTCGACGCGCAAGCTCAACGTGACGCCGGGCGAGACGGCTCGGGACGCTCGGGTGGGCATCGACGCGAACGGCACGGCGCACGTGGTCTGGACGCAGCAGGCGGGCTTCGGGCTGCCGGAAGACCTCTGGTACCGGAAGTACGCGCGGACCGGCGGCTGGAGCGCGCCCGCGCGGGTCGAGACGCTCGCGGGGAAGGCCCAGGGTGTCTTCGTGGCGGTGCACCCGACGGGCCGGGCGTGCGTGGCGTGGCACCAGCAGTCGCCGACGGTCTTCAACATCTACGCCCGCCGCTACCACCCCGCAACCGGGTGGAGCGCCGTCGAGTCGCTCGAGCCCGACGATACGACGCGCGCCTTAGGTCCGCAGGTCGTCATCGCCCCGAGCGGCGACATCCTGGTCTGCTGGTTCCAGGAGGAGGGGGCGGCACACAGCGACGACCGCATGTGGGCCAACGTCTTCGTCGCCGGGGGCGGCCCCGGCTCCGGGTGGCAGGGCGAGGTCCTGCTCCGCGACGACGAGGGGGACCATCGGGGATTCCAGCTCGTGATGGACGGAAGCGGGAACGCCATCGTCGGCTGGCAGCAATACGTGAATCCCTACCATCATGCCTACGCGCGACGCCTTCCGGCCGGCGGCTCGTGGGAAGACGTGGTCACCCTGAGCGGAACGAACTCGTACGTGATCGACAGTTGGAGTCTCCAGCTCGCGATGAACCCCGCCGGACGCACCCAGGCCCTGTGGGCACAGACCGATGCCGGCGGTCGGAAGGACTTGCGCGCGCGCAGTTACCTGCCCGGGTCGGGCTGGGGAATCATCGCGGTGGTGAACCCGGAAGGGCTCGGCCCCACGCCCACCGGACGCTGTGCCATCGACCCCGAGGGCAACTCCATGGTGGTGTGGCAACAGGGCGTCTACGACACGCTGGGGGCCTACCTCCGCTCGGACGCCTGGCGCAACACCTACGGGCCCGGGTTGGGTTGGAGGGGCGCGGACCCGCTCGAGGACGACGAGGTGAGCAGTGCGTACACCCGCGCCGTCCGGATGGACCGGCACGGCCGCGGGGTGGTGGTCTGGTCGCAGGACCGGGCCGGTGTCTCGGGCAGCGACCTGTACACCACGATCTTCCGCTGACGCCCTTCCGCTGACGCCCTTCCGCTGACAAAGGGGGGAGGCGGGCTACCGCGCGAGGCGCTCTCGGACGCGGTCAGCGTGCAGCAGGCGCGTCGTCGCCAGCAAGGTTCGCAGCGCCTCTGCGATGTCGGGACGGCGATCCTCCGCCTCGGCCATCCAGAGACTCTCCTCGAGCATCTGGCGGTCACTCCTGTGCTCGACGGGGAGGCGGCGAACGGCGTCCAGGTCGAGGGATCCCGGGAAGGTGTCGAACCGATCGCGGACCCCGGCCACCTCGAGGTTGATCAGCGTTCGCAGACACTTGGGACAACGCCCGCAGTTGTAGGCGCCGTCGCGGTTCTCCCAGCAGACTCGCAGGTGAGCGCGCGCCGCCGGGTGCCCCGCGATGAACCTCGCCTTCTCCGGACGCGTGGCCTCGGCACCGTCACCACGGATTCGCGCCAGTCCTCCGTACCAGGTCTCGGTATCTCCGGATCCGCGCAACGGAGCCGGGCGATGCACGTCCGCGAGGGTGCCCGCGATTCTCACCTCCCGGAAGTGCGGAGAGAGCAGGAGGGCCACGGCGATGAGCCCGGCATGGCTGTACCAGGACCAGTCGGCGTAGCGATCCGAGAGCCGGCGCAGATCCGTCTCCACTTCGACGAGCGAACACGCGAGGCCGGCGGCAGCCGCACGGACGCGCTCGGCGACCGTGCGACGCAGGGCCGTGTCGTCGAGGCGCACGTCGAATCCGTGCACGAAGATCAGGTGGGTGGTGTCCTCCGCGTGAGCCAGCGCCGTGTAGAAGGAGTCGAGGCCGGCGGAGAAGAACGCGGCCGCGCCCCCACCCCGGGGACCCGGCGCCGGGACCACGTCGTGGGCGACGAGCCGAAGTGGACGCAAGTCCGGGTACCACGCCGCGAGATCGGTTCGCACGAGGTCCAGGGACTCGAGGAGCGGCGCACTGACGGGCCCTTCCATCCGAACGCGACGGCCGGTCTGCAGGCCGAGCAGGGCGGCAATCGGAACGAACGGATCGTCCGTGACGATGGGCTCGAGGTCGCGGCAGCGGAGTACCACGTGGGCCCGTTTCCGCCCGATCCGCAGCGTGGCCTCGAGCGCGTCGTCCGCATGCCGAGCCGCTTCGACCACGATCTCACGCTGAAACCACCGTCGCACGCCCTTCCGCCTCCGTGTCGTTCCCCGGGCCTACCATCCACGGCCATGCGGAACGAGGATTCCGAGCCTACCAGGGAGAATCCCGCGGAACGCAGGGCCTTCGCACGGCTCGATCGCTACTTCGAGGCGCGATCCGGGTCCAGGATCTACCGGGCGCGGCGGTGGGTTTCGGGCGGGTGGGTCGCCCCCCCGTGCGGCGGTGCTACGGGCACCTGACCTACGAGAAGCGCGAGCGTGTGACCCCGTCGACTCTCTACGACGTCGCGTGCATCACGAAGCCGGTCACCGCCGGCAGCCTCCTCATGCGCCTGGTTCACGAGGAGGGCCTGGACCTCGACGCTCCCGTCGCCCTCCAGCTCCCCGAGTTCGCGACCCACGGCAAGGAGCGGATCACCTGGGTCCACCTGCTGGTCCACGGGGGTGGTTTGGAGCCCGCGCCGTCCTACGACCGGCTTCGGAATCGCTCGGCGGAGGAGGTGCGGGAGAGCATTCTCGCGTATCGGCCCCGGTTCGAACCCGGTACCCGCTACGAGTACTGCTGCGACGGCTACGTGGTCGTGATGATGGCCATGGAGCGCTGGGCGGGGCTTCCGTTCGACCGCCTCGTCAGCGAGCGGATCTTCCACCCGCTCGGCATGGACACGGCACGGTTCTTCCGCCCCGTCGACGAGGTGCCCGCCGGCGTGGCGCCGACCGAGTTCGAAGGGACGCCCCGCGGGCGAGTCCTGCACGGCGAGGTCCACGACCACCTGGCCTGGACCCTGGGAGGGGTTTCGGCCAATACGGGTCTCTTCATGAGCCTCGGCGACGTCGAGCGCTTCGCGCGAGCCATGCTCGGCGACCTGCCCGGCAAGGAGGCGGCACTCTTCCCGCCGGAGATCTGCGCGCGCTTCGCTCGCCCCGTGGACCCTGCCCGCTTCGAGACGCGCGGACTCGGGTGGGACACGCGCTCTCCCCAGGGCTACACCGTGGCGGGACGCGCTCTGGGAGCGCGGAGCTACGGCCACACCGGCAACACCGGTTGCTCACTCTGGATCGACCCGGAACAGGGCATCTGGGTAGCCCTCCTCTCCAACGCCATCCACCGGGAGCGGGGTCGCAAGCGGTACTTGAGGATGCGCCCACGCCTGTCCGAGATGGCCAGCGCCGTCCTCGCGGCCCAGACGCAGGGCGAGGACACGGGGTCGCCGGTCCCAGGAGGCGCGGATCGTGGTCTCTCGCAGGATTGACGACGCATCGCAGGGGCGCCGGAAGGCAAGGGCGGGCACCCCCTCTCAGTTCCTCGTTGCACGTCCCCGCCCTCTCCCGTTCCATGGGCTCCCCCACGGGACGAGGACGTGAACGTGCCCACCAAGCTGCAGGCCGGGGAGCGCGCTCCCAAGTCAGCCCTGATCGATGTCGAGGCCCTGCTCGCCGCCTACGAGAACACGCGGCCCGACCCGGGCGATCCCGCCCAGCGGGTGTCATTCGGCACCAGCGGCCATCGGGGCACGTCCACGAACGGCTCCTTCAACGAGGAGCACATCCTGGCCATCAGCCAGGCGATCGTCGACGTGCGCGGGAGGCGTGGCGTCGACGGCCCCCTGTTCCTGGGCAAGGACACGCACGCCCTCTCCAAACCGGCCGAACGCACGGCGTTGGAGGTCTTCGCCGCCAACGGGATCCGCGCCGTCGTGCAGCAGGACGACGGCATCGTGCCGACGCCGGCCATCTCCCACGCCATCCTGACCTGGAACCGGGGCCGCGCGAGCGGTCTCGCGGACGGGGTCGTGATCACCCCGTCCCACAACCCGCCGTCGGACGGGGGCTTCAAGTACAACCCCAGCCACGGCGGCCCGGCCGAGTCCGAGCTGACGCAGCAGGTCCAGGACCGGGCCAACGCGCTCCTCGAGGACGGACTGCGAGGCGTGAAGCGCGTGCCGTTCGAGAGGGCGCGCGCGGCGGCGACCACCGAAGCGAAGGACTACGTCCGGTCCTACGTGGGCGATCTGGGCGCGGCCATCGATTTCGACGTCATCCGGTCGGCCGGTGTCCGGATCGGGATCGACCCGCTCGGAGGCGCCTCGCTGCCCTACGTCGCGGCGCTGGGGGAGACGTACGGGATCGACGCCACGGTCGTGAACCACACGATCGATCCGCAGTTCGGCTTCATGACGCTGGATCACGACGGGAAGATCCGAATGGACTGCAGCAGCCCGTTCGCGATGCGCTCCCTGGTCGCTCTCAAGGACGACTACGACGTCGCCTTCGGGATGGATCCGGATGCCGACCGCCACGGGATCGTGACGCCGTCGGCCGGCCTGCTGAACCCCAACGACTATCTCGGCGCCGCCATCCGGTACCTGGTCCTCGAACGCCGGGAGTGGCCTCGGGCCGCCCAGGTCGGGAAGACCCTCGTCAGCAGCGGGATCCTCGATCGACTGATCACGGCTCTAGGCCGCGGGGTCTACGAGGTGCCCGTGG
>JAUXCH010000249.1 GCA_030618975.1 Planctomycetia bacterium | reverse complement strand
TCGGGGTGGCAGACCGTCACGTCCATGCCGAGCTTGGCCGCCATCACGCCCACGCCGTGCGGCACCGCGAGCGGGCGCGTGTGGGGGTGATAGGTCCAGACGAGCGCGATCTTCTTCCCGCGCAGATCCCCGAACTCCTCCGTCAGGGTGAGCGCATCGCCCCACGCCTGGCACGGATGGTCGAGCACGCTCTCCATGTTGAAGATCGGGACCGAGGAGTACTTCTGGAAGGAGACGATGACCTGGTCGCGGCGTTCGCGCGCCCAGTCGTCGTGCCGGGCGAGCGCACGGATGGCGATCATGTCGGCGTACTCGGAGAGGACGGCCGCGGCGTCGCGGACGTGCTCGTCCGCAATGCCGTCCATGACCGCACCCTCCTCCATCTCGAGGGCCCAGATGTCGCGGCTGGCGACCATGTCGATGACGGTCCCGCCCTGGCTCGAGAAGGCGATGGAGAACGAGGACCGCGTCCTGAGGGACGGATCGAAGAAGACCATCACCAGGGACCGGCCCTGGAGGGACGACCCGTGCCCGTGCGCCTTCATCTCCCGGGCCCGTTCGATGACGAAACGGAGCTCCTCGGGGGAGAAGGTATCCAGCGTGACGACGTCCCTGCCCTGAATCACGCCGGGGAGCCTACACGCGAAGAGCCCCAGGGGAGAGCGCTGCGCGTCACCTGGCGTCGACGGGCAGGTAGACGAGGAAGGTGGCACCGCCTGCCAGGGGACTCTCGACGTCGATCCCTCCGCCGTGCTGCGAGACGATGCCGTGCACCATGGCCAGGCCGAGGCCCGTGCCCTTTCCCGGCTCCTTCGTCGTGAAGAAGGGTTCGAACAGGGCCTCCCGGATCTCCGGAGGGATGCCCGTGCCGGTGTCGGTCACGGAGAGCACGGCGTAGGCATCCGCCTCGGCCCAGGGTCTCGTCGCGCGAAAGGTGTCGTCGGCAGCTTGGAGCCGGGTCCGGATGGTGATCGTCCCCGCCGAGTCGATCGCGTCGCTCGCGTTCACGACGAGGTTCGTCAGGACCTGCTCGATCTGTCCCGCGTCCGCGGAAACGAGGAGGGGTTCGGACGCCGGGTCCTGTTCGATGGAGATGCCCTTGCGCACGAGCTGGCTCAACATGTCGAGCACGCCCGTCACCACCTCGTTCAGGTCGAGCCTCTCCCGCTCCAGGACCTGACGCCGCGCGAACGCCAGCAGTTGCCGCACGACGGCGCTTGCGCGATCGGTTGCCTCGCGGATGGAGTCGAGATGCCGGCGCAGACTGCGCGTGTCGCCCGGGCCGGAGAGCGCCAGGTCCACGTGACTCGTGACGGCTTGGAGGATGTTGCTGAAGTCGTGGGCGACCCCACCGGCGAGGCGCCCGACGGCCTGCAGCTTCTGCGCGTGGAGGAGCCCTTCCTCCAGCGCACGCCGCTCCGTGATGTCGCGGGAGAAGGCGATCACCACCGGCATCCCGAAGTAGGTGCCCGGCGTGACCAACACCTCTTTGGGGAAGACCGAGCCATCCCGCCGGACTCCCCAGAACTCGAAGCGATGGGTCTCTCCGGCGAAGGCACGCGCGACGAGGGCGCCGACGGCCTCGAGGTCGTTCTTCCCGGGGGCGGACAGCGCCAGCGGCGTGCGTCCTACGAAGAACTCCTTCTCGTAGCCGTACATCTCGATGGCGTGCTCGTTCACGTCGAGGAACACGCCATTCTCGTCCTGCACGTAGATCGCCTCCGGAGCACCCTCGAACAGCTGGCGGTAACTCAACTCCGAGATCCGTAGCCGCTCCTGGGCCCGGAGGCGGGCGGTGGCGTCGTGGAGGACCACGGCCGTGGCGGGGTCCCCTCCCAGGTGCGTCCGGTAGAGGAGGAACTCGACGTCGACCGCCTCCCCGTCCTTCCGATCGATCCGCGCGGCGAGCGGTGGGGGTGGATCTCCGCCCGCGAGAATCGTGCCGAGCCTCGCGCGAAGCGCATCCCGATCCTCGGGCTCGAGGAAATCGGCGAACGACGCGCCCTCGATCTCCTCCCCCTCTCGCCCCAGGATGCGGCGAAACGCCCGGTTCGCGTACCGGATCCGCTCGCCGTCCAGGACCGCCACGCCGTCGGGGAGCTGCTCGACCAGGTCGCGGTGCAGGACACCGTGCTCGGTCTCGGGCGGGCTAGGTGTCGTCTCCATGGGCTCCGCGCGCATTCGCCGCCCCGCACGAGGCGACGGAATCCATCTCATCTGCCAATCCATCACCATTGGCGGATACGAGTCTAGATCCCGGCGGCAACCGGCGCAAATGCCGGCGCTGGATCAGACCCCGGCGCCCTCCCCTTCACGCCGGGCCTACATGCCGCGGTGGGGATCGTGCGGACCGCAGGTACGATCCGATGCACGAACGGGAGTGGGCGGGACCCGATGACGGATTCGGATGCCAAGGAACGACCGGGGGGGACGGACGTGGGGCGGCTTCGCGCCGAGTGGCTCGAGATGCTGCTCGACGTCTCGCGACGCATCAACGCCGAAGTGAATCCCGGCGCGGTTCTCGAGGCGATCGTGGACAGCCTCGTCTCGATCACGGAGGCCGACCGGGGATTCCTCATGCTTCGCGACGAGGAGGGCGAGCTCGTCTTCCAGATCGCGCGCGACCGGAAGGGCCGGCCTCTCGAGGAGAAGAAGTTCGAGCTTTGCATGGGGGCCGTCGAGGAGGTGGCTGCGAGCGGGGAGACCCGGCTGATCGACGACGCGGCCGCCGCCGATGCGTGGAAATCGAGGCTCAGCGTGATCAGCCTCAGCTTGCGCGCGATCCTCTGCGTGCCGCTCAAGACGCAGCGCGGCGTCGTCGGGGTGATCTACGTCGACAGCAACGCCATCACCCGGCGCTTCACGGAGCGCGACATCCCGCTCGTGGAGGCGTTCGCTGCCCAGGCTGCAGCCGCCGTCGAGCGCATCCACCTGCAGCGTGCCGTCATGGACCGCGACCGCATGCGACGCCAGCTCAGGATCGCCGCCGAGATCCAGCGCACCTTTCTCCTGAGCCGGTTTCCGAGCCTCGACGGCGTCACGGGAGCCCTGGCGAGCATCCCGGCCTTGGAGGTCGGTGGGGACTTCTACGACGTCATCCGCATGCCTGGAAACCGGGTGGGCGTCTTCGTGGGGGACGTGAGCGGCAAGGGGGTTCCCGGCGCGCTGTTCGGCGCGCGATTGCTCTCGGACGTCCGCTACGAGGCGCTCTGCCAGAACGACGTCGGGGCGACCCTCACCGCCGTGAACCGGCTGGTCGCCGCCCACTCCACCCGGGGCATGTTCGTGACCTTCCTCTACGTGGTCCTCGACCCGTCCAACCGGTCCGTGGAGTTTGCGAACGCAGGGCACGTCCCCCCCCTCGTGCGGTCGGCGGACGGCCGCCTCGAAGAGTGGTCGAAGCCCCGCGGCATCCCGCTCGGCATCGTGCCGGACATGCGCTACGAGGCCGGCGAACGCCGCCTCTCCCGCGGGCAGACGCTCCTGCTCCTCACGGACGGGCTGTCGGACGCAGTGCGCCCGGACGGCGAGCGCTTCGGGATGGAGCGCCTCCGCGGCGTCGTGGCGCGCGAACCGGGCGACCCGGCCGCGCTCGTCGACGCTCTCCGCCAGGCGACCACGGCCTTCACGGGGCGGCGCCGCCAGGCGGACGACCAGACCCTCCTCGCCGTGACGCTGGGGTAGGGGGCCGGGGACGACGGAGCTTCCACCATGCGCGAGAGCCTGGCCTGGCTGCTTCCCGGTGCCACGTTGCTCCTGCTCGCGCTGGCGGTCGTCGCATTCCTCCTGTACCGGCGACTGACGTCGTCCATCGACGCAGAAGTGCAGCAGGGCACGCCTACCGCAGCGCCTGACGATCCGACACCCCCGACGGCAGCCGAGGGGTCGGCCGTGGCGCAGCGGCTCCTCGACGCCGGCCTGAACCGCGAGCCGGTGCTGGGTGACACGGCCGTCAGCGGCCATCTACGACGATTGGAGGCCGGTGAGGTGGGGGGGAAGACCTTGCTTCGGTACGCCGACGACCTCGCCCGCCTCAATCGGTTCACGGCAGAAGAGGGCGGCCCTGTTCCCACGGACTTCTGGGACGTGAGAACCGAAGTGATGGAGGCGAACGGCTGGGACGAGTACGGCATCGTCCGCAACCTGTCCGGGCCGGCAAGGGAGCCCTATCTACGCCTGCTGGCCCGGGGCTACGGGCGTTTCCTGCTGTTCAAGGCGGGCGAGGAGGCTGGCGAGGACACCGCGCTCGATGCGGCCCTGGACCTGTTCGCCTACGTGGAGGCGTACTACGAGTCCGTCCCGTTTGCGGCGTTGACGGAACACGCCGAGGGCATCGAGGGCGAAGCGGAGGAGGTCCTGCTGATCTGGCAGAGCCTGGTGGCAGGAACCACGCGAGTCAATCCACTCACCGGAAGCCCCATGTTCTCCCACAGCATCTACGCCCGCGACAACGTGGGGACCATCTACCAGTACGACCAGGACCGGGCCCTGTCGATCGCCGAGGTGTGGGGTGTGACCGGCTTTGCGCCCCGGTTCGTGGGCATTCCGGGGAACAACAACCAGGTGGAGCACATGTCCATCAGCATGGTCCTGCAGATCCTGTTGGGTGATCCGGTGCTCGTGTTGGACGCCATCGAGGAAGAGAGGGTGCTGGCCGGCCATGCCGACAAGGCAGAGGCGGATGCCGACATGGCGCTGAACAACGCCATCCACAGCGAGTTCGCGCCTCTGTATCGAGAGGATCGGCAACGAGCCGTCGAACGCCTGCGCTGCTTCCCCAGGGGGGAGTGCTGAGTCGACGGCCGGTAGCCGGTATGCGGCGGCGTACACTCGACGAACGTCGTACCGGAGGTGTTCCCGTGAAGCGTCCGTCCTCGCCGCTCGTGGTCCTCGTCCTCGTCGTCCTCCTGCTCCCGGCGGGAACGGCCCGGAGCGACGAGGACGGTGGACTCCACGACCTCGCGAACGTGGCAGGCGCCGAGCGCTTTCCCGGGGGGGCACGGGCCAAGGCGCACCTCGCGCGCGAGGGTTTCGTGGTCCTCCCGCGCTACCACCGGCAGATGTTCTCGGTCTACCTGGACGAGGAGCTCCCCTACTACGTGACCTGCGACTCGGCCCACTGGACGTGGCAGGTCCTGTTCGGTGCCGCGCTCCGGGAGGTCGAGGGCTCGCTTGCGAAGGAGCTCGAGACGTTCGCCGTCCGACTTCACGGGCGGCTTCGCGCGTCCCGGCCCGCGACGCGCACGCCTCTTGGAGAGGGACACTCCCTGGCGCTGGCGTACGCGGCCGTTACGGCACGTCTGCTGGGAGAGGCGGCGGAGGTGCCGGCGGAGGTGGAGGAGCGGGTCGCCGCGGAGGTGCGGCTCGTCACGGAAGCGCAGGGTCTCCAGCCGTCCCCGCTCTTCGGGGGCCGCGAGGAAGACTACGCCCTCTACCGCCCGCGTGGCTTCTACGGAGACGACCCGGGAACCCACCCGTACTTCCGCGCCCGCCTGTGGATGGGGCGCCGGGCCTTCCGGATCCGGGACGCGCGAGAGACCGCGGCGGCCCTCGTGCTCGTGCGGGCCATCGTGGAGGACGAGAGGCTCCGCGAGCTCCTCGCGCAGGGCAGCGAGCTCTTCGACTGGCTCGTAGGACCGCCCGACGACCTGACGGTCGACGCGTACGCGGCCGTGATGAAGGAGGTGATGCACGGCGAGCACACCGACGAGGCCCTGGCAGAGCACTTCCCGAGGATCGGCGGCGCGCTCGCCGGGCTGCCGCAGCCGGAGATCAACGCGGACATGCTCCCGCCGGCCGAGTGGAAGGAGTTCCGCGAACGGACCCAGGGGCTGCGTCTCCTCCCGCTTCGCCGCACGCCGGACGCGTGGCTCTTCCAGGGCCTGGCCGAGGCGGATCCCCAGCGCTACCTCCCCACGGGCCTCGAGGTGGCGCTCGCCCTCGGGTCCAAGCGCGCGGGCACCCACCTCGAGCAGGCGGGCGAAGCCGGCCGCCGGTCCGTAGCCGGCGTGCTCGAGCGACGCGAGGGCTTCCACGAACGGCTCGGTACGACGCACTACGGAGACACGCTCCGGGCGGCCGGCCTGCTCTTCGACGATTCGTCACCGCTTCTCGGCGCCGGGGAGCCGGGATCGGGCGAGGCGGGTACGCCCGTCCTGCCGGCACCGGTGTTTCTGAGGGCCGCGTGGCGCGACCGACTCCTCGCCACGGGCCTCGGGACGTGGACGGCGCTCCGGCACGCGTGGATCCTGCACCAGAAGCCCGCCGCCATGGCCTCGGGCATGTTCGAGTACCCCCCCGGCGTCGTGGAGCCGGCACCCCGTTTCTTCCGGGCGCTGGGCGGGCTGGCGCGGAGCTTCGCCGAGCGGGCAGCGGAGGCCGGGCTCCTGGGCGGCGATGCGAAGGAGACTCTCCGGGCGCTCCTGCCCGTGCTCCACAAGCGCATTCGCACGGAGCCGCTGACCGCCGCGGAGCGGAACCTCTACCACGCGCACTCGACGATGCTCCACGGCGTCCACTACGCGCAAGGCGGCAAGGGGGACTTCGAGGACTCGTTGCCCGGAATCGTCCGACGGCTCGAGGCGTGGCTTGCGGGGGAACGGGAGCTGGACGCGGCCGAGAAGGACTTCGTGAGGTTGCTCGCCGTCTCCAGGACGAAGGGTCATCTGGAGGGCTTCGCCGCGTTGATGGAGAAGCTCGCGGGAATCGCCGAGCGGGAGCTCGCGGGCCGAACACTCACGCCGGAGGACGTCGAGCTCGTCAAGGGCTACGGCAAGCGCATCGCGAGGCTCAACTTCGTCTACGACGACCCGCCCTACGCCCGCAAGCAGATGGGCATCGTGACGGACGTGGGGTCGATCCCCCTGGTGGGGGCACGCCGGATCGCGGCCTTGGGCGCGGCCATGGTGATCTACGTGGTGCTACCCCACCGGGAGGGCGCGCACCGCCTCTACCGCGGCGGCGTCTACTCGTACTACGAGTTCGCCTCGACCGATCCCGTGACGGACGCCGAATGGCGCCGCCGGGTCACGCAGCGCCGGACCCCGCCGCTCCCGCCCTGGACCGCCTCCTACGTGGAACCGCCGGATGTCGAAGGCCTGATCGCCCGCGTGCGCAAGGGCGAGGTCGTGTCCGAGGT
>JAUXCH010000321.1 GCA_030618975.1 Planctomycetia bacterium | reverse complement strand
GGCGACGGCCCACGCGCGGCGGTCGCCGTCCCACCCGTCGTCGAGCCGTTCGCGCAGGAGCTTCAAGCCGCGCTTGACGCGGGTTCGCGCCGTCTCCACCGGAACGTCGAGGCGCGCGGCGACCTCGCGGGGCGGGAGGTCCTCGTAGTAGCGGAGCAGCAGGGCGGAGCGGTACGGCTCGTCGAGGCCGAGCACCGCCTCGAGCAGCTTTCGGCGCACCTCCTCCTTCGCCACGATCTCGGACGTGGAGGGGAGGCCCTCGGGACGGGCGACGCGCGCCTCGCGCGTCCGGCGCCGGCCTTCGCCGCGCTTGAGGCCGCGTGCTGCGTTGCGGGCCACCGTGGCGAGCCAACCCCGCGGCGAGTCGCCGTGGCGCGGCCCGCGCTCGAGCGAGGCGAGCCACGTGGCCTGCACGACGTCGTCGACGTCGTGGTCGCCGCGGACGGCGGCCCGGGCGACCGCGCGCACGAACGAGGCGTGGGCGAGGAGGTCTTCGATCGAGGGGGGCAGGGTCGCGCTCATGTCGGGGTCTCCGTTCACCCCAGGAGTGCCGCGGGCCGGAGATCCGGTTCACCGGGCATCGTAGACGCGGAACGAAGCACGAGATCGGCCCTGTCGGGGAAACCGTCACGGGGGTGTCGGATTTCTCCGTCGTGGGCGCGCGTGGCTTCGCATCGCGCGCTGCGGAAGGAGCCGAGCGGACTCCGAACTCCCCTTGGGTTCGGTCCACGGAGAGGCGTATTTTGGTGAGCAGGAGGTGATCGGATGGTCCTCTCGACACGGCCTTCGAATCGACACTTCACGAGGCGGTTTCGCCGCCTACGCCTCATGGCGTTCTTGCTCGCTTGCGCCGCGGTTCTCGTTCTCGTCTGTCTCTTCACGAGAGGCGGCGACGACGAGGCGCCGCCCGGTCGGGTCCTCACGCTCTATGCCTACAGTGGACTCGACGAAGTCCTGACCGATGGACTGGTCGAGGCCTTCGAGCAGCGCTGGGAGGAGCGGACGGGAGGACGCGTCAAGATCGAACGGAAGTTCGGTGGGTCCTGCGATCTCGTCACGGAGATCCTCGCGGGGGCCCGGCCCCAGATCGTGATCCTGTCCTCGGAGATGGACGCGAACCGGCTGGTTCCCGACGTCGTGCGCCCCGAAGCCTGGAAGACGCTTCCCCACGGAGGCGTCTTCGCGCGCTCACCTCTCATCCTCCACGTGCGCGAAGGGAATCCCAAGGGCGTGAAGGACTTCGAGTCGCTCGTGTCCTCCGACGCGATCGTGATTCGACCGGCACCACGAACCTGCGGTCTGGGCGCCTACGGGCTGTTGGCGGCGTACGGAGAGGAGTGGTCACGAACCGGGAGCCGGCAGGAGGCGTTGGGTCTCGCCTTCCGTCTCCAGATCAGCTCGTTGTGTCCGGCCGTCAGCGCTCGTGCCGCCGCTCGCTGTTTCCGCAACGGCATCGGGGATGTCTGCGTTGCCTACGAGCACGACGTGCTCGCGACCCCACTCAGACCTCGCAAGCCGGGCGAGATCGTCAGGCCGCCGAACACGCTGCTGTGCGAGCCGATCGTCGTCGTCCTGCGCCGGAACGCGACGCCCGACCTGCAGGCGGTCCTGGACGTCCTGGTCGGCTTCCTCTGGAGCCCGGAGGCGCGCACGATCCTGGAGGCGTACGGTCTGCACGCGCCGGATGCCGACGGTGCGAGCCTGGGGCTTCCGGGCGCCCTGACGCTGAAGGATCTGGGGGGGAGCGAGCGGGCCGCGAGGGAGATCCTCGAACCCTTCTCGAAGAACCTCCCGAAACGGTAGATCCGAGGCCGAGACCTCACTGGAAGCGGCGGTGGGTACCCCTCGTCCGGGGGCCCTTGCCGGTGGCCTCGCGCTCCTCGGCGAGGCGCTCGCGGTAGGTCGCGTAGTTGCCCTCCCAGAACCGGGCACCGCCGCCCTCGTGGAAGGCGAGGACGTGCGTGGCGATCCGGTCCAGGAAGAACCGATCGTGGGAGACGACGACCGCGCAGCCGGGGAAGGCCTGGAGCGAGCTCTCGAGGACGCGGATGGTCCCGAGGTCGAGGTCGTTCGTGGGTTCGTCGACCAGCAGCAGGTTGCCGCCCTGGCGAAGCATCTTCGCGAGCTGCACGCGGTTGCGCTGTCCGCCGGAGAGCGTGCCGACGAGTTGCTGCTGGTCGGCGCCGCGGAAGTTGAATCGCGAGACGTAGGCGCGCGAGTTCATCTTCCGCACGCCGAGCTTGAGCTCGTCGACTCCGTCCGTGATCTCCTGCCAGACGGTCTTCTCCGGGTCGAGCTCCGCCCGGTCCTGGTCGACGGAGCAGGGGGTGACGGAGGGACCGAGGACGACCCGTCCGGCGTCCGGCTCGAGCTGGCCGGCGATGAGCCTCAGCAACGTGGTCTTGCCCGTGCCGTTGGGGCCGATCACGCCGAGGATCGCGCCCGGCGGGATCTCGAAGGAGAGATCGTGGATGACGGTGCGCTCGCCGAAGCGCTTCGTCAGCGCCTCGACGATCAGCACCTTGTTCCCGAGCTTTTCGCCGGCGGGGATGTCGATGGTGACGCCGTCGTCGCCCCGCTCGCGCTGCTCGTCCCGCAGGCGATCGAAGTTCTTGATGCGCGCCTTGCTCTTCGCCGTGCGGGCGCGCGGGCTCTGGCGGATCCACTCCAGCTCGCGTTCCAGCACGCGTCGGCGGGACTTCTCCTGGCGGGCCTCGGTGCTTTCCCGCGCCGCGCGCTGCTCGAGGTACGCGGAGTAGTTGCCCTTGTAGGGGATGCCGCGACCGCGCTCCATCTCGAGCATCCACTCCGCGACGTTGTCGAGGAAGTAGCGGTCGTGGGTGATGGCGATCACGGTGCCGTGGTAGTCGGAGAGGTGGCGTTCGAGCCACTGGACGGCGTCGGCGTCCAAGTGGTTGGTCGGCTCGTCGAGGAGGAGCACGTCCGGGTGCTCCAAGAGGATCTTCGCGAGGGCGACGCGGCGTCGCTCGCCGCCCGAACAGGTATCGACGTCGGCGTCGCCGTCCGGGCAGCCCAGGGCGTGACTGGCCTGCTCGATGCGGCGGTCGAGCTCCCAGGCGTCGCGGGTCTCGATGTCCTCCTGGACCCTCTGCAACTCGTCGAGCGCGGCCTGCATCGCGTCGGCGTCGAGGTCCTCTCCGAGCTTCTCGTTGAGACGGTCGAACCGAGCGAGGAGGGCGTGCGTGTCGGCCACGGCCTCCTCGAGGTTCGCGCGGACGGTGCCGGGCGTGAGGCGCGGCTCCTGGGGGAGGTAGCCGATGCGGACGCCGTCGGCGGCCCACCGCACCCCCTCGTGGTCCGTGTCCTCGCCGGCGAGGACCTTGAGCAGGGTGCTCTTGCCGCTGCCGTTGTGGCCGATCACGCCGATGCGGGCGCCGCGCAGGAAAGCCAGGCTGATGTCCTCGAGGACCTGGCGGCCGTCGTAGGAACGGCTCACGTGACCCAGCTGGAGGACGTAGTCGGCGCTCATCGCCGACGTTCTACGCGAGGAACGGGGGCGTGCCCGCTCCCGGTCGGGGTGCGGGGGCGAGGTAGGATGCCGGGCGAGTCCCAGGGCGAGGGCGGCCATGAAGTTCGAGAAGATCGGATCCCGGCTGATCGACGTCTTCTGCGGGTTCCTGGCCTACGTCGTGGCCCGGCTGGTGTGGGGCAGTCAGGAGGTCTTCGCGAACCTCCACTGGGAACTGCTCACCTTCGCGGCCGTCTATCTCGTGCTGCAGGCGATCGTCCGGGGCCGCAGGCTGGCCCGGGCCGGCAAGGCCTGATCCCCCATCCCCTCCGCGAAGCAACGGCCGCAAAGCAACGGATTGACACCCGGTACCAATGTTCGGCATTCGGATGCCCAACTACGACGCGCCCTTCGCACCCTCCCCGTCCTCAGGGCCCTCCCCGTCCTCAGGGAACGACGGCCGCCTTCGGAGGGCCGCCCCCCCTCGAAGGAGCGGCGGAAGAACGCGGGCAGGTCCGACAGCGCTACTTCCTCGCGCACGAGGACGCCCGGTTCGAGGAGGCCCGCCGCCATCGCGCGGACGGCCTCCGCGAAGTGGTAGGGCGTGTGGTGGAAGGACGAGACGAGGGTCAGCTCGTCGTAGTGCATGCGCTGCGTGTCGAGCGGGATGCTCGTGCCGCGGGCCGGCCCCCCGAACAGGTGGACGCGGCCTCCCGGTGCGGCGGCCCGGATCGCGGTCTCCCAGATGCCGGGGTCGCCCACGACCTCCACGACGAGGTCCGCGCGCAACTCGCCGGCATCCAGGAGGTCGTCGAGCTCGCCGGTGTCGAGCACCCTCGATGCGCCCATCTGGAGCGCGAGGTCGCGGCGGTCGGGCAGCGGGTCGACGGTGGTCACGTCGACGCCGGTGAGCGAGAGCACGCGGGTCCAGATGAGCCCCATCGCGCCGGCACCGAGCACGAGACCCTGCTCGCCGGCGCGCCCCGGGGAGCGATCGCGCCCCTTGAGCACGCACGCGACGTTCTCCGCCAATGCGGCGGCGCGCGGGTCGACGCCCTCGGGCACCTTGTGGAGGTTCGTCTCGACGATGCGCGCGGGCACGACGACCTTCTCCGCGCACATCCCGGTGAGCCAGACCATGGACTCGCACTGCGCGCTCAGGCCGCGATCGCACGCGGGACACGCGCCGCAGGAACCGGAGTTCGACGGGACGACGCGGTCCCCGGCGGCGAAGCCCTCGACGCCCTCGCCCACGACCTCGATCACGCCGACACCCTCGTGTCCGAGGGGTAGCGGGGGGTCGCCCATCCGGGCGTGGTACCCGCGACGGACCATCTTCATCGTCGTGCCGCCCGTCAGGGCCAGCTCGATGCGCAGGAGCACCTCGCCGGCAGCGAGCCGGGGCGTCTCGACGTCCTCGATGCGGACGTCGTAGCTCCCGTGGAGCACGGCCGCCTTCACGCGCCCTCCCTCCGGGCCGTCAGGACTCGTCGGGCCCAGCGTCGGAAAGCACGGCGTCGGGGATCACGACGACCTTGATGGCCTCGTTGGACGGCCTCGCCGCGATCTCGAACGCCTTCCCCGCCTCGCTCAGCGCAAGACGGTGTGTGACGAGGGGGGCGAGCTCGTTCTGTCCCTCGAACACCACCTCGGCGGCCTCGTTCGCCTCGTCGACGGATGCCGAGTAGGACCCCACGATCCGCTTCTCGTCCAGGCAGACCTCGCAGAGATCGGCCGCCACCTCGTCGCCGCGGTGGGTCTGGGCGAACAGGAGGATCGTGGCGCCGGGACGCGTTGCCTGGATGGCGTCGCGGACGGGGCCGGCGCCGACGGCGGCGACGATGGCGCGGTCCGCGCCGCGTCCGTCCGTGAGTTCGCGGCAGACGGCCTCGATGTCCTCGGTGGTCGGATCGACGGTGCGCTCGGCGCCCAGCTCCTCGGCGAGAGCGCGTCGCGCCGGGAGCGGGTCGGCCGCGATCACCGAGGCGCCCTCGCGGTTGGCGAGCTGCATCATCACCAGCCCGATGCTCCCGACACCCGCGACGAGGACGACGTGCTCCTCGTCGATGCCGAGCTTGCGGATTCCCTTGAGACACGTGTTCACGGGCTCGAGGAAGACCGCCTCCTCGTCGGGTACGTCGTCCGGCACGGCCCAGAGTCCGCCGTCTTCGACGATCCAGGGCATGACGCGCACGTACTCGGCGAACCCGCCGCCTCCGGGTTCCCCCGTGCCGGCCGTGACGCCGACCTCCTTGTACTGGGGGCACTGCGCGTAGAGCGAGCGCTGGCTGTACCAGGACGTGCGGTCGGGGATGTGGTGGTAGACGGCGACGCGGTCGCCTGCCTGCCACCCGTAGACCCCGTCGCCCACGGCGGCGATCTGTCCGACGGTCTCGTGCCCGAAGACGCGCGGCGGCGTCAGGAGACCGAGCTCGACTTTCTTGAGGTCCGTCGAGCAGACCCCGCACGCGAGCACGCGCACGAGGACCTCGCCCGGCCCGATTTCCGGGACCGGCACCTGCTCGACCTGCACGTCGCCCTGTCCTCGGTAGACGGCAGCCATCATCTGGTCGGGAATCGTCATGGGGGAAGGATCCTACCCGCCCCGGAGGAGGAGCGATAGCGGACTTCGCCTCGCCTGCGCGTCGCGGACGCCTCCCCACCCCGTTCGGACGTCGTTAGACTCCCGATTCGAAGATGCCTGCGCT
>JAUXCH010000925.1 GCA_030618975.1 Planctomycetia bacterium | reverse complement strand
CCCCCCGCGGCCGTCCCGCAGGCCGCCCGGGACGCCCTCGCCGCGATCGACGGTGCCGACGGCGTCGGGGTGAAGTGGTCCGAGCACCACGGCGACCTCGGTGCGCTCGTGCCCCGGGAGCGGTGGTTCGAGGCGCTCAAGGCCCTCAAGGAGCAGGCCGGCTACGACTGGCTGGTCGACCACACGGCCGTCGACTATCCCGCGCGCACGCCCCGCTTCACCGTCGTCGCCATCGTGCAGGACATGGACACGCAGGCACGCCTCATCGTGAAGACGCGCGTGGCCGACGGCGAGCCCGTCGCCAGCCTCGTCCCCCTCTGGGAAGCCGCCAACTGGGCCGAGCGCGAGACCTACGACATGTTCGGGATCCCCTTCGAGGGGCACCCGAACCTCACCCGCGTCTACATGCCGCAGGACTACGAGGGGTGGCCGCTGCGCCGGGACTTCCCGCTGGCGGGCCATCTCCGGTTCCGCGACTGAACGGCTGAATCCACCCGCCTCTTCCTCCCCGTCTCACCCACCTCCCCCCCCTGGGCCTCGGATCCCACCATGAGTGTATCTCCCGACGCCGGCAGCTCGACCGCCGCCGAACCCGACATCCGCCTGGACTGCGGTGAGGACATCGGCGAGCGGATGATCCTGAACATGGGCCCGTCGCACCCCTCGACGCACGGCGTGCTGCGCCTCGTGCTCGAGATGGACGGCGAACGCGCCGTGAAGTGCACGTCCGACGTGGGCTACCTGCACCGGGGCATGGAGAAGCTGGCCGAGAGCTACGGCTACCACCGGTTCATCCCCTACACGGACCGGCTGGACTACCTGGCGCCCCTCTCCAACAACTGCGCCATCGCCCTCGCGGCCGAGAAGGTGTGCGGCATCGAGGCGCCACCGCGGGCCCAGGCGATCCGCGTCGTCGTCTGCGAGCTGGCACGGATCTCCAGCCACCTGCTGGGGCTCGGCGCCTACGCGATGGACCTCGGCGCCGTCTCGGTGTTCCTCTACACGTTCACGGAGCGCGAGAGCCTCTACAACTACTTCGAGTACCTGACGGGCGCCCGTTTCACCACGAGCTACACCCGCGTGGGCGGCGTGGCGCGCGACGCCGACGACGGCTGGCTGCGGGAGGTCCGGGAGTTCTGCGACGGCTTCCACAAGAAGGTCGACGTCTGGGAGGGGCTGCTCACCCGCAATCGCATCTGGATGCACCGCAACCAGGGCGTCGGGGTCATCTCGAAGGAGATGGCGCTCGACTACGGGCTCACGGGCCCCGTCCTGCGCGGGTCGGGCGTCCCGTACGACGTGCGCAAGGACCGCCCGTATTTCGGCTACGAGAACTACGACTTCGACGTCCCCGTCGGGGAGCACGGCGACGCGTACGACCGCTACCTCGTGCGGATCGAGGAGATGCGCCAGTCGGCCCGCCTCGTCGTCCAGGCGATCGACCGGATGCCGAAGGGGCCCATCCTCGCCGACGAGCCGAAGTTCGTCCTGCCGGAGAAGCACGGCGTGCTCACCAGCATGGAGGAGCTGATCCACCAGTTCATGCTCGTGACCGGCGAGATGGAGACCCCGCAGGGCGAGATCGTCTCGCACATCGAGAACCCCAAGGGGGAGCACGGCTACTACCTCCGCTCCGAGGGCGGGGCCGCCCCGTGGCGCTGCAAGATGCGCTCGCCCTCCTTCGTCAACCTGCACGTCCTCGACGCACTCGTGCCGGGGCACCTCGTGGCGGACGTCGTCACCATCCTGGCGTCCTTCGACTTCGTGATGGGGGAGTGTGACAAGTGAACGTTCCCAGCGTCCCCGGCATTCCCATGGGGCCCGGAGGCAGCGCGGCGGCCGGCGCCGCGGCAGGCCAGGCGGCTCGCACGCTGCAGGCGGCCGCCGTCGCGGCTGCGATCGGGCAGGCCGTGCGTCCGAACCTCGAGGCCGTCGTGGCGGCTCCGTTCCCGCCCGACCCGATCCGCGAGACCTGCGAGAAGATCGTGGCGCGCTACCCCACCCGGAT
>JAUXCH010000344.1 GCA_030618975.1 Planctomycetia bacterium | reverse complement strand
CTACCTCGGGGCGCCGAGGACGAACGGGACCGTCAGGCCGCCGGTCATCTCGAAAGGCGGCTGCGCGAAGGGGAACCTGGCCCGCGTCGTTCCCTCGGGGGGCTGAACCTCAGCCCCGGCCCCGCCGCCTCAGCCGTACCGCATGGCGCCCTCGGCCGGCACCCCACCCCCGGCGTCGAGGCACTGCCAGCGGACTGCGCTGCGCTTGCCGGCGCGGTAGATCGTGTGGTCCAGCCGCTTCTCCGCCTGGAACGCCGGGGCCACGCGGTGCTTGCCCCGTCTCTCGAACGCCCGCGCCTCGACCGCGATCGCCTGTCGCACCGCGCAGTGGGTGGTGGCGCCCTCCTGCACCTCGATCTCGCGGTAGCCCGGCGAGGTTGCGGACCAGATCCACACCGTGCCGTCCCCGGACTCGCGAACGTGACGGTAGCCGGTGACCTCGTAGAGGCCGGCGGGAAGCGGCCGCGCCCGTTCGGTATCGTCCGGCGATCAGCGGAGGCGGTACGGCTTTCCCCTGTGGCCCTTCGGATGAAGGAACAGTTCGCCCTCGGCGATCGTCGAGGTGACCCGGCCGATCCGCTCCGCACCCTCGGGCACCGTGGCTGACGTGACGGACCTCGGATTGGCGACGGCGTCGCTCTCGAGGTACGCGATCAAGGCCACACGGGCCTCGGCCGGCGTCCCCGTTCAGGTGGTCTCGAGGATCTGGCCCAGGAAGGCGCGATCGGTTTCGAACCGTGCGTCCGGTACCGCGTGGCACTTCTGGCAGGTCTTGCCCCAGGCCGCCTTCGCCCGCGCGCTCCAGTCGACCGCGGCGCCGTCCCCGCCCTCCTCCGCGGCGACATCCATCGCCGTCGCGGCGAGCACCAGCAGCGCGCCGCTGGCGACCAGTGCGATCCCACTTCGCGGCTTCGTGACCATGCGGTCTCCTTCTCCGAACGGAACTCGGGACGCCCGCGTGCGGGCAGGTGAGCCTCCGGGTGGACCTGGGATCCTACCGAACCCGCGCTCCAGGCCAGGGCGACGCACGGAGGCTGCCGGGGGCGGAGACGGGACCTCGGCGGTAGACCCTGGACTCGGTTGGGCTCTCGCGCCGCCGACGAAGCTGCGGGACGGCGAGGACCCCAGGAGACGTCCACGGCCCGCAACCGGACGCCCATGTCGGAATCGGTCCGGAGAGCCCGGACGACCGTGTCTCGCCCACTCGCGTCCACTGGCCATGCGCCGGCCCTCGACCGGACCAGGTCGGGCAGGAACCGAACGCCCGCCTCGTCGGCCACCGCGACTGCGGCCGAGGCGTCCCGGGTACGCTGGGCGGACTCGAGTCGGGTCTCCTCGTCCATGCGACCACAGATCGCCGTCGCGGCCCGTAGAAACGCCCCCTGAGTGCACACCGTCGCATGCTGCCGACTCCACACCCCCACGGGTGTGCCTTGAGGGCGAGGTGGTGCTCAATCGGCCGGCGGAGCCTTGGATACCTCTGGGGCTGAGGCTGGCGAGCTGTGGCCTCCCCTCCAGCATCCGCCGTCAGGTCCACACCTGCGTCGCGCCAGGAAGCGCGCCGTTGGCCCCCGAGCCACCCTGGAGGTCTATTCGTGCCCTGAACGATGCCGCCGCCCACAGCGCGGAGATCAGGACATCGGTTCAAGGTCCTCGCGAATCCTCTCGAACGCGACTGCGCGTACCACCTCCGACAGTTGGAAGGTCTCCGAGCCGGCATGGATGACCGTCAGCGCCTCGAGCTTCAGGTCTTGTCTTGCATGGTGCATGGATCTCGTCGTACGCGGGGCGGTCGTCCGCTTGACCTCGAAACCGCGCCGTTGATCGCCTCGAACCACCAGGAGATCCAGTTCCGAACCGCCGTGGGTCGCCCAGAAAAAGCACTCCTCGCTTCGAGCCCGAAGCGTGCGGATCACCTCCTGCAGAACGAACCCCTCCCACGAAGCTCCGACCTTCGGGTTTCCTTCGAGAGACTCCCGGGTCTCCACGCCGAGCAGCGAATGAAGGAGGCCGGTATCGGAAAGGTAGATCTTCGGTGACTTGACCTGCCGCTTCTTCAGGTTCTCGTGCCACGGCTGCAACTGCTGCACGACGAGAGCCCCCGTCAGGATGTCGAGGTAGCCGCGGATCGTGGACTCGGCCACACCGAGTGCGCAGGCCGGCTCGGCACCGGACCACGTCTGACCGTGGTAGTGCGCAAGCATGCGCCAGAAACGGTGAAGCGTGATTGCAGGCGTTCGAAACCCGAGCTGCGGCAGGTCGCGCTCGAGGAACGTGTTGACGAAGAGTCGGCACCACTCCGAACTTGCAGCGTCGGACGTCGCGAGGAAGGAACGTGGGAATCCCCCCCGCAACCAGAGTTGGTCCCGCGCCGCCATGCCGACTTCCGCCGTCGACAGACCGCCCAGAGCGTGATACGCGATGCGTCCCGCAAGCGACTCCGAGCTCTGGCGAAGCAGATCCGGAGACGCGCTGCCCAACAGCAGGAACCGCGCGGAGGACTCGGGCCGGTCGACGAGTACCCGAAGGACGGGGAAGAGGTCCGGACGGCGCTGGACCTCGTCGATTACGACGAGCCCCTCGCGGGCCCCCAGAGCGATCTTCGGCTCTTCGAGCCGTGCGACGGTGTCGGGATCCTCCAAGTCGAACCGGACGACGGGCCCGTCCCACGCGGCGGCCACCTGGAGCGCGAGCGTCGTCTTTCCAACCTGCCGCGCCCCGAGCAGGGCCACCGCGGGGAAGCGCCCGAGCAGCCCCTGGAGGCGCTCCAAGTGCTCGACACGGGGAACGAGTTGAACTTCCATTCATGAAATCCTATTGTCACTAGCTAGGATTTCCTTCTTAAACTTCCCATTCAAGGGCCATGGAGCGAACAACTAACTACGATTGCCATACTACCCCGTCCTTCCACCGGTTTCTCCCCCGGCCGTCCCCTCCACGCGGCTGAGTGCCCCCGCGGGCCCGGAGCCCCAGAGCGGGACCCGCCTCGAAGCGCGGTTCGGCTGGCGACGTGCCTCCGTTCACATGGTGGATGCTCAACGGCCACGCGCCTCGACTCAACCTGCTTCGTGGAGTTGCTGCGGCTCGGAATCCTGGACCTCCACCTCTCCGAGGCCCACACCGCGGTGATCGAACTGGCCGACCGGGTTCTGCCCTGGACCCTGCCGACCGAGGTTCCGCGTGGAGGTGCGGATGCAGCTGCTCAGTGACGACGACCTGAACCTCCGCGACCTGTCGGACGAAGAACTCGACCGGGCGTGGGATCTCTGGTTCACCCTCGCCCAGACCACGAACGACCACGACCCCGCCTTCACGCACGGCGTGTTCATCCTGGTGGCGGACGAGGTTGTGCAGGGCGAGAACCCAACAGGGTGACGTCCCCCCCCGGTGCACTGACGGCGGGGGGGCAGTTGGCGGACTTCTGCCGCGGGGTCGTCCGGCCCGGCCGCGTGCCCTCTCTCAGCCCGCGATGAGGCCGATCAAGCCGAGGAGCGACGCCAAGACCGCGCTGAGCCGACCGCCCCTTCATGCGGTCGGTCGCGTCCGGCCTCTGCCGCACAGGCACGTACCCGCGCGGGCCCTGGGCCTAGATCACCAGCCACCACGGAACCGCGAGGACGTTCTCCCGCATCCACGTGATCTGCGAACCGGTGTAGAGGATGAGTCCAGCCGGCGCCTGGTCCGCGTACTCGGCCAGGAAGATCCCGAGAGCTCGTGCATCACCCAGTCGCAGGCGTGCCGAGGCCTTGACCTCTATGGGAAGGACGCGATGACTCGTTTCCAGGACGAAGTCGACCTCCTCTCTCGTGGTGGTCCGCCAGTACGAGACCTGCGCCGCCTCCACCTCGTTGCCTTGCCAGGACAGGAGATCGCTGAGCACGAGGTTCTCCAGATGCGGTCCTCTCGGCGCCTCCTCGCCGGCCAGGAACAATGCAAGCCCGGTGTCGGACCAGTACAGCTTCGGCGACTTGATCAACCGCTTCGTCCGGTTCACCGAGAACGGCGGGAGCCGCACGACTTGATGGGAGATCTCCAAGGCTCCCAGGTGACGGTGCACCGTGGGCTGCGGCATGCCGATGTCCCGGGCGATCTCACTCTGGTTCACGAGACCACCCAACCGGAGACAGCACGCACGCATCAGCCGACGGAAGTCCGGCAGGCTCGCAACGGAGACGATCTCGCGGAGGTCGCGTTCGAGGTACGTCTGGGCATAGCCTGCGAACCACAGCCGCCGCTCCTCGGCATTCTCGAGCTCGAGGGCCGGCGTGGGGTATCCGCCGTGCCTGGCCAGCGCCCTCCAGTCCGCACGCTCACGCCCGGACTGCCGGAGCAGATCCGGCCAGCGATCCGGCGCGGTCTCCAGCAACTCCCCCCAGAGCCCCGCACGACCCGCCCCGTTCTGCTCGCTCCGAGTCAGGGGAGTCAGGACCAGATGCATGGCCCGCCCCGCCAGGCTCTCCGAGACGCGCTGCATCAGGAGGAGGTTGGCCGACCCGGTGAGGAGATACCTCCCCGCCGTTTTTCGTTCGTCGTCGGATCTCTTCACCGCAAGGAGGAGTTCCGGCGCCCGCTGAACCTCGTCGAGCGTCAGCGGTTCCTCCCCCCGAAGCAGCGCTTCCGGCTCCCGAAGCGCTCGCTCCAGGACATCGGGGTCATCCAGCGTGATGTAGGTCCGACCGGACCCGACCGCGCCCGTCCGAACGAGGGTGCTCTTCCCCGTCTGGCGGGCCCCCGTCACCACGGCGACGGGGAACGTCGAGAGACTCCGCTCGAGCTGCTCCTCAAGCAGCCGTGGGTGGTACGTAAATCTATTCACGCGCTGAATGATAATCATTCAGCGCGTGAATAGCCAGCGGGGTCGCCTCAAATGGGGTGGTCCACGACCTTCCAGACGCCTCCTCGCGGGCGCGTTCGGGAAATCGTCGCCCGAACCCGCGAGGCGACCGCTCATGCCCTCGACGCACAGCGCAGGGGAGAGCCGGGTCGCTCAGAAGAAGCACTCCTCAGTAGGACCCGCGGGGGACCACGGGGAATCCGAGAGCGTTTCGAGAGTCTCAGCATCTATGTCAGGAGCCCGGCATCCACGCGTCTTGGACACTACCGTCCCACGCATCTCGAGCGGACCTCAGACAGAGGCTCGCTGCCGGAGAGGCTTCACCGCGTCTTCCACGAGTCGGAGACCGATCCTCCGCAGCTGATCCAGCGTCGGCGGCCTCGCCGCGACGAGACCCATGATGCACGTCCAGTGCGCCTCCTCGAGATCGGCTGGGCTGGAGAGCAGGGCGTGCAGGCCGTCTCCCGCTCGAGCGGCAAGGTCTTGCCAATCCGACGGGAACTGTTCACGAAGGGCCGCCTCCCAAAGGCCACTCCACTGCTCGACGTGTTCGTCCTTGCTGAGGAACGCCAATGCGAGTACCCGCCCCAGGTCCTTGTTGCTGCGCTTGATTGTCCTGCCCTCGAACAGGCCACTCATGGTCTCGTGGCGGATCCTCGGATGCTCAAGGAGATTCCCCAGGGCCATCATTTCCGATCGCGCGATCGAGATCCCGAACACGGTCTGGTGCGGCCGGAAGCCGGCCAGGGAAAGGTACCCAAAACTGCAGAGCCCGAAGTGACCATGATCGGTCACGAGCCGGGTCCAGCGCTTCTCGCGATCGTGCTCCCCTTCGGGCACGGTAAGCAGCTCGACGAACCACTCCTCGCCGTGCGGAGGAGTCAGGCGGACGGCGGGCAGATCATCCTCCGGGGTCTTCGCAGTTCCGGGCGTAGGCCGATCGGCATCCGGGCGATACGTCCAGCCGCTGTGCATCAGGCGCTCCGTAACTGCCCTGCCGGTGGTGATGGCGTCGACGCGGGGCAACAAGAGACAGTCCACGTCCTTCGTCCGGACGTACATGTCCGAGGT
>JAUXCH010000800.1 GCA_030618975.1 Planctomycetia bacterium | reverse complement strand
TTCGCCTTCCCCAACCGGCCCTTCTGGGCACAGTCGGCGAGGATGCGGTGTTGTGCGGGCACGAGCGAGTCGGGGGACTGCATCCCGATCGCCATCAGCAGGCCGGCGTAGAGATCCGGGTTGGCGTAGCGGGCCCCGACGAGCTCGAACAGGTGGGCTGTGGTGGCCGACTCGGCGGCGGACCGGTCCTCCGCGTACGCCCCGGATCCGGTGGGCTGATCGCCCAGCAGGCCGAGGGCCAGCGCGGCGAATCCCCGCACGCGGGCCGCGTGATCCGCCCCCTCCACGACCTCGAACAGCCGTTCCCGCGCGCGATCCAGCTCCCGCGCGGCGAACTGGTCGTTCCTGTGCGCGCGGCGCAACAGGCCGAGCGCGAGCGCCGCCGACTCCTGGATGATCTGCCCGTGTCCGGCGTTCTCGTCGAGCCCGTCGATCAAGAGGGCGATGTGCGCGGGATCCCGGGTCACCTTCGCCAGCCCGATGTACGCGGCCGACTCGGTGTCCTGGTGGCGGGCGTTCTTCGGGTCCATCGCCCACAGCAGCGCCGGCACGACCGTGTCGATCACGCGTTTCTCGGTCCACAGCGTCTCGGCTCCGCGCTGGCCGGTTCCCGACCCCGTCGAGAAGATCGGGCTTTCGGACGACAGCGGGTGATACAGCGCCCACTTCAAGTTCTCGATGTCGGCGTTGTTGTAGTGGTACCAGTAGTCCCAATCCGAGAAGCTCTCCTTCGTAGATTGCCCGCGCGTCGGCCGCGCGCTGCTCGGCGGGGTGATCGGAGACGGACCGGTTCCGGATGTCGTGGGCGCGACGGGTGCGCTCGGGCCGGTCGGCGGCGTGGTCACGGGGGGCGTCGGATCGCCGGTGGCGGGCGGGGGCGGCGGAGGCGTCGGGTCGCTCGGCTCCCGGAGTCCCGGCGGTACGGCGTCGCCGGGTCGGAACTGGCCACCGTGCGCCGCGGCTCGTGGGGCGAAGGCCAGCAGCGCGACCAGGACGGCAACGAGCGAGAGGAGGAGTGTTGAGGTTTCGCGCTTCATGACGATCTCCCGTGGAAGGCACCGTGTCGAATGCAGCACACGGAAGAGCAGCCCGCGTTCCCATTGCGGCGCTGCGTACGTCCACGTTTCCAGGGCGTGACGATGCCGCCCAGGGCGAGCAGAACGCGGCCCTGCGACGTTACGAATCCCCCACGTGCGAAAACGGACGTCCGGGACCGCTACGTCCGGGTAGCACATCCGGGTAGCACAAGCGACAAACGGGAAGCGACGTATCCCGTGGGGTTCTCCCCCAGCGATACGACTCGTCCGCCTACTCCGCGCGCCTACTCCGTGCGGCCTTCCGGCGACTGGCGATACAGCCCGGGATACACCTCGAGCACCCACCGATCGAAGGGCAGCTTCGACCCCTCGTAGAGGTCCACCACGTCTCCGACGCGCGCATCGAGGAAGAGCAGGCCGAACTGCCTGCGCGCCACGGCGGGGCTCCAGCCTTCACGCAGGAGGAAGACGGCCGCTCCGACCGCCGCGCGCTGAACACCCGCCTTGCAGTGGACGAGGATGGGCTCGGGCGCCTCACGGAGCCACGACACGTAGGCGGCGAGAGACGTGGGCGCGGGCAGACGCGACTCGCGCCAGTGGAGATCGTGATGGACGACGCCGAGCTCGCGGCAGACCTCGACCTCCTCCCGCCAGAACCGGTTCCGGGCGCCGCCGCCGCGCAGGTTGATCACCGTCCGGATGCCCAGACGCTCGACGTTCCTCTGCAGCGTCGCCGCGTCCATCTGGCCGGACCGGTAGAGCCTCGCCGGCGCGACCTCCTGCAGGTTGGCGTTCGCCAGCACGCATCCCGGCAGGACGAGGACGGAGAGCAGGACGAAGCCGGAGAGCAGGACGGAGGTCTTCCTCACGGCGGAAAGACTACGGGACCCACCGACGTCCAAGGCCCAGGGGGAGGGCGCGCGCCCCGGCCGCTTGCGCAACTCCGTCTCCAGGGACACGATGGGTCTTCAAACCGTCCGAAGGAGAGGCCATGCGGAACGTCGTCGTGGGAAGTTTCTTGGGGTTCGTGCTGGCAGCCGCCTTCCTGGCCGCGTGCGGCAGCGGCGGCACGGAGGGCAGCGCAGGGCCCGCGCCCATCTCCACGCCCAGCGCCCTGAAGTGGACCGCCCTGGGGACACGCCGGTCGATCGTCACCGGCGTCAATCTCCCCCGCAACGAGATCTGGCGATCGACGTCGATTCACGACAACGCGCAGAGCGGGGCCCGACACCAGTACGCCACCTTTGATCTGGGCCTGAACGTCGAGTCCTTTTCATCCGGCTTCGCGACCCTCGACGTCGGGATCCTCCCGGCCGCGCAGGGGACGTTCTTCGCCACGGAGCCGGTCTGGCTGGGCAGCGTGGAGGTCGCCACGGCGAACAACCGCCGGGCCGCTCTGGTGAACGTCCGGATCCCTCCGATGCGCTTCCAGTTCGCCCTCCGCCTCCGCTACGGCGCCTCGGCCAGCGCCCGGATCGTCACGTTCGGCATCACGTCCTACGACGCACAGCTCCAGTAACCCGCGTACGGTGCCAGGCACCGATACCGCACGGCGTCAGGCCCCCCCCCC
>JAUXCH010000643.1 GCA_030618975.1 Planctomycetia bacterium | reverse complement strand
TAGCGGCTCCATCTTTGGCGGCGCGGGGTTCACGGTGACAAAGAATGGAACCGGTGACTATACGGTCAACTTCGATACCTCATTCAGCGGCAACATGCGCGCCGTCGTCTGCGTGTACGACGGGAAGCGGGTGGACAACTGGTTTGTCAGCCTCAGCTCTTTGCAGATCCTCATCGACAGCCCCGATGGGTCTGCTAGTGCGGACGAGTCCTTCATGTTCGTGGTGAGCGGCCGTTAGCGGTTGGCCTGGGCCCCGAGTCAGACTGAACGCAGACCGCGCGGCGGGTATGCGCCGCGCGGTCGGTCCCCCTAGCGGCCGTCGTCGGAGTCCGCAGTCGCGGCTCCCCCGGACAGTCGGCGCGCGAGCTCCGGGCTGAGGTAGCGGCTCAAGTCTGCCTCGAGTTGCCGACTCAACTCCTCGAAGCGCTGGCGCAACGCCGCACGCTCCGCTTCGCTTACGAACTCCTTGCCTTCGTAGAGGTCCCGAACCGCCTGCGCGTGATCGGACAGGAGCGCTGCCGCCTCGTTCACGTCGTTGTCGGCCAGGTTGGCGTCGAGACGACGGATCTCCCGGCGGCGCAGCGCCATCTCCCGCTCTCGTACCTGCTTGCGCGCCTTCTCCTGCGCCGCCTGGATCAGCGGATGCGGACTCCCTGCCTCGCGGGGCTTCGCCCGCTCGACCGCTCTTCGCGCTTGCTCTTCCAGGAGACCGACTCTCTCCTCCAACGTCGGACCCGACGGCCCCGAGCCCCGGCCCGCGAGCGTGGAGTCGTCCGGAGGCGGCCCTTCGAGCGCACGGACGTGCGCCGCCAGATCGTCCACTCTCCGATCGAGCCGCGGAAGCTCCGAATCCCCTGCCGGTCCGGATACGGAAACGTGGTAGACCGCCACGACGACCACCGAGACCAGGAGACTGGCGAGTAGGCTCTTTGCGTTCATGGCCCGCATCGTATGCGGAGCGGCGAGTAACGGCATTCGGCACACTACTGTTGAGTTCCCGCCAAACGGCGTCGAGGCAACGTCGCGGGAACCCGGCGCCGCGACAAGGTACGTGGGTCACAAGCGCGGTCAGGAAGAACCCGACCCGTGCGTGGTTTCGATGGACGCGTTCGAGGAGCCGCGTGGCCGCGGCCACCTCGCCCTCCGAGGGCCGTCGGGGTTCTGCGTCGAGCAGGATTTCGAAGCCCTCCCCGACGGGCATCGCGCCGACGTAGCGGTGGTAGTACTGGGTTCGCGTTCCAGCCTGCGTGGTGATCCGGCTGCCGCCGAGGGCGGCAAGGGCCAAGCGCGAGCAGTACGTGAGACTCGACAGCGACCTCGCCCGCCGACTCCGGGCCTGCCTCAGGACGCTTGGTGACGTCGATCCCGCATCGGCCTCGTTTCCCTCCACCCGGAAGTGGATCGGGAAGCGTGCACCCAAGAGCGCCGTGCCCCGGATCACGCGCACCTCGACGAAGGGCCGGTCCCGACCGCAGATCTCCAGCAAGCGGCACCGGAGGAGGCTCTCCGACTCAGTTCTCGTGACTCCCCCATCCCACCGCCCTGCCAGGGAGGCCCGCGGATGACCACCCGGACGACGCTTTTCCACGCGGGGGCGTACTCGGGCCCACCCTGTGGGAGAGTGGAAGCCGGCATGCAACCGAGGCACCACGTCACCGACGACCCGTCGAGATGAACAGACACCCGACCCTCCCCCTCGCCCGCTTCGGAGCCTTCCCCGTCTCGGTCCTCGTCGCCGGTGTGCTGTGGGCCCTCTTCGACGTCTTCCTCCTCGGAAACTGGGACCCCAAGTTCGGCCGGTGCGGCAGTCTCCAACTGACGCTCGTCCTCGTCGGCGCCGTCTCCGGCGTCGCCCTGCTCGTGAACGGCATCGTCGTTCTCCTGCTCCGCCGGCGGACTTCCGGCTGGCCGGCGCGCCGCCACGTCGTCGTCGGGGTCGGCGCGGGACTCGTCACGATCGCCGTCCTCGCGATCGGTGCGATCGTCCCCCTCGTCACGTAGCTCGCCGGTCGGTTCGGCAACGACGATGGGATCGGCAACGAGATCGCGGCCCTCCTCGTCGCCTGCGGTCTGGTGCAGGCCGTCGTCCTCACGGCGGGGATCGTCGCCGCCGGTGTCGGCCAACGCTGAAAACGGCACTTCCGCTCGTACTCGGGATGGACGCGCGAGCGCTTCGAGGGCTTCGAGGGCTTGGAGGGCTACGCCGCACGGTGGAGTGCGATCAAGGCGTACGGTGCTCCGACCGTCCTCCGCGGGCTGGACCCGCTCGAGTTCCCGGCACGTAGTGGGAAGCTCGGCGTCCAACTCGGGGAGTCGCTTCCTCGGCAGCAGGACCGAGCCGTGCACCACGACAGTCTGCGCGTTCCCGACGACTGCTCGTGACCCTTGCCCTCGGCTCCGCCTCCGTACACCACGACCACCCGAAGATCCCCCTGTCACGGGGCAGAGCCACCGTGTGTAGACTCCACCGGACACGTGGCCTCGGGGGGCATCCCATGTACCGCAGCGCGCGCTTCCTCCTCGTTCCCGTCGGCCTGATCGGGACCCTGCTCCTCGGGCTCGTCCCCGCCGTCGCCGAGAAGCCCATGTCGACCCCCGCCCAACTCGCCGCGGGCGCGACGCATATCGTGTGGGGAGACGTCGTCCGGGTGTTCACCCGGGTCCAGCGCTACGGCACGTGGGAGGACACGGACCTCGTGGCCGAGGTGAAGGTCGCCGCCGTCGAGAAGGGCGACGGGATCCGGCTGGATCGCCCGCTCTACGCCCGGTACTGGACGAAGGCCTGGAAGGGCGCCGGCTACCCGCCGTCGGGCACGAGCGGGCACTCCGAACTGCCGAAGGAGGGCGCAGCCGTCCGGCTGTATCTGGCACGCAACGCCAACGACGGCTTCGGCACCGAGCAACACGACGGTGGCTACAACGTTCTCGGCAAGAACGGCATCCAGCTGCTGACACCCGCAGAGGTCCGCAAGGCGGAGGCGGAGGGTGCGCCGAAGACGGTTCTGGCCTTCCCCGAGTCCTGGTTCGGCGTGTGGGATGGAACGCTCACGATCACGAAGCCGGGACGCGACATCGAGCAGACCAGGATGCTCATCGTGATCCGTCCGACGGACGACCCGAAGCGCTGGGAGTTCCGCCTCCGCTACGGCAGGGAGCAGCCCCAGCGCAAGTACGAGCTGGTGGTCCGAGATGCCGCGACCGGCCGGTACGCGATCGATGAGAAGAACGGAATCGTGCTGCCCGCCACCTATCTCGACGGCGAGCTCTTCTCGTACTTCTCCCTCGGCGACAACCTCCTCCTGGCGCGCTACCGGCTGGTGGGTGACTTCCTCCACTTCGACCTCACGCAGACCGGCCTGACGCCGGACGTGAAGACGGGCGGAGAGGGCACACCCGAGGTCGGCGGGCACTACGCCCAGGTCGTCCAGCGAGCCGTGCTCGGCCGCTGACGCGCCTCGCGCCACCGGGATCTACCCGTGCTTGCGGCGCAGCGCCTTCAGGATGCGCGCCTTCTCGTCGGCAACCGAGCTGTGCGCCACGACACCCTGCACGTTCCCGACGAGTCTTCGTCACCCATGCCCTCGGCCCACGGGCCGCCACCCGCCGGGCCGGGCTGGGTGCAGT
>JAUXCH010000749.1 GCA_030618975.1 Planctomycetia bacterium | reverse complement strand
CGGTACAGGGAGCGCGGATGGTGGAACGTGCCCGCGTGCCGCGCCGCCCAGGCCCTCGAACGCCCCCTGCACGACCGAGCGCTCTACGCCCTGCTCTCGTGGGAGTTCTGGGCACGGGCCTTCCTCGACGGCGATGCTTTCCACACGGAGCCCGCGGCATGACGTTCGATTCCTCTTCCCCGAGTCCGGCAGCCTGGAATCCTGCCGCCGACGCGCGCCGTCGCATCGCCTGGGCCGTCGCGCTGGCCGCGCTCGTCGTGCACCTCGGGATCGGCGTCGGCGGCGTGTGGACGTTCGATCCGCTCAACTACGACGATCCCCAGGTCCTGGCGCTGGCCGGGGAGAAGAGCGTCGCGAGCATCCTGACCGAGACGACGTGGTACGCGTACAAGCCGGCGTACTTCCTGTCGTTGAAGATCGACACGGTCTTCGGCGACGGCGTGTCCGCCGTCGCGCACGTGCACAACGCGCTGCTGCACGCGCTTGCCGCCGCACTCCTCTTCTTCGTCCTCGCCGGGCTCGTCGGGAGCCGCTGGATCGCCGGAGCGGTCGCGCTCGTGTTCGCGGTACACCCGGTGCACGTCGAGAGCGTCGCCTGGATCTCGAGCCGGAAGGACGTGCTGTCGTTCGTCTTCGTGCTCGGCGCGCACCTGCTCTACCGACGGGCGCGCGATCGGGGGCGCGTGAGCCTCGCCGCGCCGTTCCTGCTGCTCCTCGGCGGGCTGACGAAGGGAACGGTCTGGATCTGGGCCGGCGTGCTGCTGCTCGACGAGGCCGTCGAGGCGCTGCGCCGCCGGGCCCGGGGCGAGAGCGCCGCGATCGGTCCCGTGCTGCTCCGTTGGCTGCCGTGCCTCGTCGTGGCGGTCGCCGGCATCGCGTTCGACTGGTGGATGGGGGTCCGCCACGGACCCGGCGCCGTCGATCACGGGGTTGCCACCTCCCAGCTCGCGGCGGCCATGGCCGGTGTCCACACGCGGTACGTGCTGCACCTGTTCGTGCCCGCCGGACTCTCGATCGACTACGGCATCGATCCCGCCGGCTCCTGGTCCGACGCGTCGGCGTGGGTCGGGTTGCTGCTCCTGCTCGCCGCCGTCGGTCTCTTCGTGACGTCGTGGCGCCGCCGCTGGCCGCTGGGCGTGATCGCGGCGGGGCTCTGGCTCCTCGGGCTGCTGCCGGTCAACAACGTCCTGCCGCGCACCGCGATCCTGATGGCGGACCGCTACCTCTACCTCCCGGCAGCCGGGCTCTATCTGCTCGCGCTCGGCATGCTGGCGAGGTCGAAGGCGAGCCGAGGCGCCGTCCTGGCCGTGCTCGCCGTGGTGTTCGGCGTGCTCGCCGTCTCGAGGACGGGCGTGTTCGCCGACTCGCGCGCCGTCTGGGCGGATGCCACGGAGAAGGCGCCGCAGAGCGCGCTGGCGTGGTACCAGCGCGCGAACGACGCCGCGGTGCGCGGCGCCTGGGAGAGCGCCGTGGACTGGTCGGAGCGGGCGATCGCGCTCGCGCCTCGTCCGGAGATCCGGGTGAAGGCGAGGCTCCTGAAGACGGGTGCGCTCCTCGCGAAGCTCGGGCGGGATGCGGAGAGCGGTCGCCGGGTGGGGGACGCCGACCTCCAGGCGGTGCTCGACGAGGCGAACGCGGCCGCTTCGCTCGCCGCGGCCCTCGAGACGCTGCCCGTGGTGCGCGAGGATCCGCGCGAGGTGCGGGCCGAGGCCGAGGTGCTGCGCGGCAAGGCGCTCGAGCTCTGGCGCGATCCGGCGTCCGCGATGGAGGCGTACGAGCGGGCCGTCACGATCTGGCCCGAGCACGCCACGGCGCACTACGACCTCGCGACCCTCCTGGCCTCGACCGGCACGACGGAGGATCTCGCCCTCGCGGAGAACCACCTGAAGCAGGCGATCCGGTACCGCCCCGCCTTCCTCGACGCGCGCATCCAGCTCGCGACGGTCACCGCCCTCCAGGGGCGGCTGGACGAGGCGCTCGAGATCCTCTCGCACGCAGAGGGCCGGCACGGCCGGTCGCCCGAGCTGCTGTTCGCGCAGGCGCAGGTGCACCTGGCGGGGCGGCAGGACGTGAAGCGGGCGGAGGAGTTGCTCCGCGAGCTCAACCAGGTGGCGCCCGACCATCCGAAGGCCACGCGACTGCTGTCCGACATCCACCTCGCGCAGGGGCGGCTCCTGCTGGACCGCGGCCGGGCCGAGCGCGACCGCTCGGCGATGCGCGGAGCCCTGGAGCGCTTCGAGGCGGCGCTTCGCGTGCGCCCGCGCGCCTGGAAGGCCCAGGTCGGAGCCGGCGACGCACTGCTGCAGCTCGGACGCTACCGCGAGGCGCGCGCGAGGTACCGCAAGGCGCTCGACGTGGCACCGCGGCAGGCCTGGATCGAGCGGCTCATGGCGCGCACCGCCGTCCTCGAGGCGTCTCGCCTCGCGCGCTACGCGGAGGACGACGTCGACCGCGACGCGTCCGCGCGCCTGATGGCGCACGCCCTGCGGATCCCGGTGACCTCCCTCGACCTCGGGTTCCTCACGCTCGGCGAGGAGCTCGGCTGGATGCGCGAGGTGGCCCGGCGTCTGGACGCGGCGGCTCCGGCGCCCGTTCTCGCGGGACGCGTGCTCCGCGCCGTGGCATTGGCGGCGACGGGCGACGAGGAAGGGGCGCTCGAGTCGTTGGGCGGCGTGCTCCGCACCCTCCCCGCGGACACGCAGGAGGCCGCGACGCTCGACGCGGCGCTGCTGCTCCGTGGCCATCTGCGCAACCGGGCTGCCGACGTGGAGGGCGCGCGCCGCGACTACCGCTACCTCGCCGAGCGCCGG
>JAUXCH010000836.1 GCA_030618975.1 Planctomycetia bacterium | reverse complement strand
GACGGCGGGACGGCGGCGGGCAGGAGCCCGGTGGTCAGGAGCAGGGCGAGGAAGAGGAGCCTGCGGGTGCGCGTCAAGCCCACCCCGGTGTCAGCGCCCAAAGCGCCGGGCGTAGCGCGTCGGCGTCTCGAGGGCCAGGGCGAGGAGGGCCGTGGAGTACACGCGGCCTCCCGTCCGGCCCCAGGGGCCGATGGGGTCCCAGGAGCCCCGGTAGAAGCAGTAGGTGGTGTCCTTGCGCTGGTTGGAGACGACCGCCTTGTCGAGTGCGTCCTTCCAGACCTTCCACGTCCTCCGCCCGGCCTGGAAGGTCGCGAGCGAGCCCCAGTACCAGTAGTACATGTCGATGGAGCCGTCGTTCGGGATCCACACGGGGGGCAGGCTCTTCAGGAGCTCGAGGCCGCGGAGGATGAGGCGGGCTCGTGTCGGGTCCTCGCCGCTGAACACGCGCAAGGTGATCCCCAGGGCGGTGATCGCCTCGGACTTGTCGCTGGGGAACCGGTCGATCAGCGCTTGAGGCCTGGCGGGAGACCCTCCGCGCTGGATGTAGCCGGTGCGGCCGTAGTCGACGTCGGTCATCTTCTCGAGCCAGGCCCTGACGCCGTCGAAGGCCTCCTCGTCGAGGATCAGCGCGGGCTGCTGGCCCCGACCCTTCCGGTCCTCGTTCACGATGCGGGCCAGGGCCAGGGGCATGAGCATCCAGCCCGTCACGCTGGTGTCGTTGTCGCCTGGCTTCATGCCGTAGCGCCAGGCGAAGTAGGGATTCCGGCAGGTCGCGACGAAGTCGAGCCCGCCCTGGGCGGAGGCCTGGAGATCCGGGCTCTCCGTCAGGCCGTAGGCCTCGACCATCGCCCACGTGGCGGCGCCGTGGTCGTAGACCCACTGCTTGCCCACGCGGGAGCCGAAGCAACCCTCCTCGTCCTGCACGCCCCGGAGGTAGTCCAACCCCCTCCGCACGGTCTCGACGTAGGGGTGCTCGCCCCGCGGGGTGTAGCCGGCGCCGAGGAAGGCGAGGAGGGCGAGGCCGGTCACGCCGACGTCGTGATCGGCCGAGCCCTTCCCGGTGGGTCCCTTGCCCGCGGCCGGCTTCCCGTCGCACCACGCCCCGAATCCGGCCGCCTCCCACGCGCCGTTCGGGGACTGGTGAGCGGTCAGCCACCGCAAGGCCTCGTCGATCGCCTTCTCCCAGCGTCCGGTGCGGCGCGTGACCCGCGGCGGAGGGCCGCCGAAGGGCGTGCGGGCACCGTCGTAGGGGACGGACGAAGGGCTCGGCAGCAGGTCGGGCGGCGCGTCCTGGAAGAGCACGCGGACGCCCAGCTCCCGCAGGGAGGCCAGGACGGGCAGCACGTTGCCGAACGTCCAGGCGCGCGCGCCGCGCGGCGTCAGGGCCAGCGTGGTGACGAGGAGCGCGGGGACGCCGCCCCGTCCGTGGACGCCCCGGTAGGCGTGCAGAGCTTTCGTGAGAGCGGCGAGATCGAGCCCCCTTTCCGCGTCGACGGGCAGCTCGGCGAGCCTGCGCCGAACGGAGCCTCCCGACGCGTCGAAGCCCTCGAGGATGCCCAGCACGCGGCGCCCCTCGGTCGTCTGGTCGAAATCGATCCGGACGAAGCACTCGTGCGTCGGCTGCTCGGTCCGAGCGTCGTCGAGGGGAAAGTCGTACGGGAGGCGCCAGGACGTGCCGGTGGACGCGCCCGTCTTCCGGACGGCGAACTGCGTGCGGTAGATCCCGACGTCGGGCGCGGCGGCGGCCTCCATCAGCCACAGGGCCTCGACCCAGGGGAGGCTCCGGTCGGCTCGAACCAGGAGGCGCAGGCGGGCCATGCCGTTGCCGGCTCGCATCCCGGGCTTCCCAACGACCGTACGCAGGGCTCCCTTGAACGCCTGCAGCGTCTCGTGGGTCTTCCGGCCTTCCGTCAGCGACAGCGGGCCCGCGCCCATGTCGCCCCCGCCGGCGACGTAGCGCGCGGCCGAGCCGAAGTGCATCCGGCCGTCCGCAGTCAACGTGGCGACGAAGCGGTCGGTCGGGGGGAGGGGGGCGTCGGCCTCGGCCTCGGCGACGTCCGCGAGCTCCACGGCGACCTTCGTGACGTCCGGCACCTGCCATTCCGGCGCGTCCGGGTCGGCGGCGCGCGCCGAGGGCAGAGCGAGCCCGCAGGACAAGAGCGCCGCGAGCAGGATCGTGATCTTCGGCATGGTCGGTTCTCCCCACGTGCGCAGGGATCGTACGTCCAGGCGCATGGCCGGGGCAACCGCCTGGGGTCAGGCGCGCGCCTCGGCGGCGGAGCGCGTGAGGTACTCGACCAGGTCGATCTCGGTGAGGACGCCGGCCACGCGCTCTTCGTCGTCCAGGACGACGGCGGCGTAGTGCTTCGCGAAGAGCTCGCGGAGCACGCCCGCATCGTCGTGTACGTG
>JAUXCH010000220.1 GCA_030618975.1 Planctomycetia bacterium | reverse complement strand
TGGCTACGATCCGACTTGATCGAGGTGCTGCTCCGGCTCCACACGCAGGACGTGCTCGACGCACTCGTCTCGAGTGTCTGGCGTGGCGCGGACGAGCGCGTGCGAGCCTTCTTCCTCCAGCGTCCCGTCGTGGCCACTTTCGCCTCCACCGTGGGCATGGCGCCGAAGTCGGTCGACATGGCGCCGCCGCCGGAGTTCGTCGCGGGTCAGGTGATCGTGAACCGCTTCGAGATGGAGTACCGCCTCGGGCCGGGCGAGGAGGAGCCCAATCCCGTCGCGCCGCCCGAGGAGGGATCCCTCGTCCTCTACCCGTTCGACCCGGCGAACGCGGCCGCGCGCCGCGAGGCCGACCTGCCGGACGGTACCGCGCCGATCCTCGAGGCCTTCGCGTACGGCGCCGGGCGCGCGCGCCACCGCCGCGTGCTGGAAGACATCGCGTACGGGCGCGGCTGGCGGGTGATCGACACGGCCGACTAGGGCCCCAGGACGAGGGCGGCGATCCGGTGCGGGTTCCCCTCCCGGGGCTGGTGCCAGAGGTGGAACACGCGTGTCGGGTGCGCGTCGCCCGCGAGATCGAAGTGGCCGAGCCCGCCCTCCCAGGTCCGTCCGGCGGCGGTGCGCCGCGTCGTCCCCCCGTCCCGCCGCGCGGCGTCGCCGATCCCGCATCCGGGTTGCGGGCTCCGCGTCGAGGTGCCCAGGACGAGCGGGAGCGGGGGGAGGTCCGCGGGCAACCGGAGGGCGAGGTGCAGCCGGCGTCCGTCCGCCACGGCGAGCAGCGTCGCCTCGCGGCCCCGAGGGTCGTCCGGCACGGGGAAGGTCAACGTGGCGGCGAAGCCCCAGGCCGTCTCGTCCAACCTGCCGTCCACCCGCACGTGGGTGGGGGCGCGCGGTACGAGGACGGTTCGCCGCGGCAGGCTGCTCGCGTCGGATCGAATGCGCCCCAGGAGCGGGTCCAGCCAGCCGACGGCACGGCGGGTCGCCTCGTCGAGGTCCCCCAGGCGCTCCGCAGTCCGCTCGAGGAAGGCGCGTGGCTTCAGCGGGTGTCGTGGCAGCAGGGGCAGGAGCACCTCCTCCCACTCCTCGGTTTCGCGGTCGGCCCGTGCCCAGGCGTTCTGGAGGACCTCCGTCGCCCCCGGTCCGTCGAGCACCAGCACGCCTTCGAAGAGGCGACCCAGCTCAGGGGGTCGGCCCCGTGGGCGACTCGGAACCGGGGTCCGGCTCACGTGTGCCCACGACTCGACGAACAGGAGCGGGACGTCCGCGGCCGCGACCGCGGCCCGGCCGCGAGCGGCGGTGACACGGTCCCGGACGACCGGGCCCGGGAACCAGGTCCCGAACGCGCCGGGAACGTGGATCTCATCCCCGATGACGACGAGCTCCGCGAGATCGAACACGGATCGCAGATGTGCGACGTGCCGACCGATGGGGTCGGCGCTGACGTCGAAGCCGATCGGCACCAGCGCCAGGTGACGAACACCCCGGTGGATCCACGGTGCCGCGCGCCGCTCGACGGCCTCGGGTACGTCGCCGGCTCCCGCCGGCAACAGGACGCACGGGACGATGCCGTGGCGGGCGAGGCGCGGCAGGACGTCGAAGCGCTCCCCGTTCCGGCCGGCGTCGATCCAGAACCGGTTCGCCCGACCCGCGATCGCCGTGGTCACGGCCGCGGGCGAGACCCGTTCCGGGAAGAAGGCGCGGATGCAATAGGCCGGCCGCTCCACGCGCCGGCCCTTGCGGAACCGAAGCTCCGTCTCCCACTCGAACCGCGCGGTGTAGAGCGCCGCGGCGTCGTCGGCCAGGATCACCGCGATCGGGCGTTTTCCGTCGTGCCAGGCCGCCACGAGGTAGCCGCCGTGCAGGTCGCCGGGGCCGAGGAGGTCCCAGAAGAACGCCAGGTCGCGGGCGGCGGCGTCCGTGCCGGGGAGTCCGAGGACGAGGACGGGACCGGCGGGGAGCGGCCAGGTCAGGGTCCTCGGGGCGCGGCCGCCCGGCAGGCAGGGGTGGAGACCCTCCGGCGTGCCCGGCGAGGCGAGGACCGTGGCGCCCCGCAGGTCGAGAAAGGCGTCGTTCTCGTCCTCGCCGCCGGCACGCACACGCACCGCGGGCGCGAGGACCAGGCAGGCGAGGAGGAGAAGGAGCGAACTTCGCACGTGCGGGAGGATACCCCGGCCCTCTCTCCGTAGAATCCGGGCATGGCGTCGGTCGCAATCCTCATCGTCGGAGACGAGATCCTCAAGGGTGAGATCGACGACGAGAACGGGCCCTTCCTGCTCCACGTGCTCCGGGACGCGGGCGTGCCCGTGGAGCGCATCGTCACCGTGCCCGACCGCAGGGAGCCCATCGTCGAGGAGCTCCGCCGGTTGCGCGCGCTCGCCGACGCGGTCGTGGTCTCGGGCGGGCTCGGCCCGACGCACGACGACGTGACACGGATGGCCGTCGCGGAGGCGCTGGGCGTCGACCTCGTCGTGCACCCCGAGGCGGAGGCGCGCGTGCGGGGCTTCTACGCGGAGCTCGTGACCGACGCCGAGCTCGCGATGGCCAGCCTTCCGCGTGGCGCGCGCCTCGTGGACGGCCTGGAGACGAAGACGTTCGGTTTCGAGAGGGACGGGATCTACGCGCTACCGGGCGTGCCGTTCCTGTTCCGCGACATCGCGGCCGGCTTCGATGCGCTCTTCGCCGAGACGCCGGTCTACCGGCGCGTCCTCGAGACCCGTCGCCGGGAGGGTCACATCGCACCGTGTCTCGCCGCCGTCCAGGAGAAGTCGCCGGACGTCGCGATCGGTTCGTACCCGATCCGCGAGGAGTCGGGGTCCTGGCGCGTCCGGGTGGTGCTCCGCTGCGCCGACCCGGACCGTCTCGACGAGGTGACGCGCGAAGTCGAGTCCGGCATCGCCTGAGGAGCTGACGACCTGACGAAACAGGCGGCGTCCTCGAGGAGGAACGCCGCCCGCGGAAGATGGTGGAGCTGAGGGGAGTCGAACCCCTTACCTCCTGATTGCGAACCAGGCGCTCTACCAGGTGAGCTACAGCCCCCAGGGGGACCCAGGACGGTACTCGTCCCGTCGGGCGGGTCAAGCGGGAAGGGGGGGGAGGCCCCCCTCTCGCTCCGGATCGGCCACCCGGTCCTCGGCGAGCTCGCCCTCGGCCTGGGCGGCGAGGGCGACGAGGAAGGGCAGGGAGCGTCCGGCGAGGCACTTGAGGATCGTGCCGCCCGCCGTGAAGGCGTGTGTGACGTCGCCCAGGGAGCCGAAGCGCTCGAGGGCCGCCCGGCCTTCGCCGCCGCCCACGTAGACGCTGATGCCCGCCGCTTGAAGGTTCTTGAGGGTGCCGACCATGGCCTCCGTGCCGCCGGCGAAGGTGGAGACCTCGAACTGACCCATCACGCCGTTGCAGAAGGCCGTCCGGCGCGTGGTGCGGCCGGCCCACGCGAGAGCCTGTTCGTCGAAGAGGGCTCGGGTGGCGGGGCCGATGTCGCGCTGCCAGGCGCCGGAGGGGATCTTCTCCACCACCGTGCCGTCCTCCAGCACGAAGTCCACGGGGCAGACGACCTCGACGCCGCGCTCGTCGGCGTCGAGGAGGAACTGGCGGGCCATCTCCACGGCGGACGGCGGGATGTAGGTCTTCTCCTCCTTGTTGGCCGATTCGCCGGCCGCGCCGATGGAGATCTCCTCGCCGGAGATCTCGCCGCGCGCCTTGAGGATCGCCATCGCGAGGCTGCCTCCGGTCAGGATCACCTCGACGCGGCCCTGCTTCACGATCCCGTGGAGCTGCTTGAGCTTGTCGAGCTTCATGCCGGAGAACGAGACGAGCCCGGCCTCGCGGGCGCGCACGACGTGCTCGGACAGCTCGCGGCGGGTGAAGACACCCAGCGCGCAGCGGCCCATCGCCAGGGGCAGCGCGGTGGTCGAGAAATCCTTGTTGCCGGCGGCGATCGCGTCGTTGACGTAGACGGTGGCCCCCTGGCGGAACGCGCGTGCGATGCGCTGGAAGTCGTCGGCGACGTCGGGGAGCTTCTCCGCGGGCGTCTTCCACAGCCGGACCTCGAAGCTGTAGCGCCGCACGTTCTCGAAGAGGAGGAAGTGGCCGGGCTTCAGGCTCTCGACGGCCTTGACGGCGATCCCCGTCAGCGTCTCCGCGCGCTCGTCGAACCAGTCCTGGATGAAGGGTCCGCAGCCGGGCTCCGTCGCCCTCAACTTCTGGTGGACGTACTCGAGCGTCCTCTCGGGCGAGCGACCCCGGTGGCCGATGAGCAGCATCCGCCATCCGTGTTCCCGTCCGAACTCCAGGGTCTCGTGCAGGCTCGCGAGCCGTGGATCGTCTCCGATGACGCCGTCGCGATCGGCCACGTCGAGGTCGGCGCGGATCCACACGGGGGTACCCGCCGGCAACTCGGCGAGCGCGTCGATGGGGGAGATGCTCGCGAGCAGATCCTCGATGTCTTCGCGACCGTCCGTGAACCCGGCTGCGCGGCGAAGCGCCTCGGTGAAGGTCTCGTCGTGAAGCTGCGGCATGACGTCTCCTCGGGGCGCGCACCCTTCGAATCACCGGGACGAGAAGTGTAGCGGCGGCACGCGGTGGCACCCTGCGTTCCCGCCGGAGTCCGTTACACTGCCCGCCATGGGTGAACCCGCCGAGCCCCCTTCGAGACCCTCCCTGTCCACGGACCCCGTCGTCGAGGTCCGCGACCTCGTGGCCTCCTACGACGAGCAGTGCGTCCTGAACGGCATCGACCTCACCCTGCAGCGCGGGGAGATCCTGATCATCCTGGGCGGCAGCGGATCGGGGAAGTCCACGCTCCTCAAGTGCATCCTCGGTATCCACTCCCCGGACTCCGGGACCGTCCGGGTGCTCGGCCGGGACATATGGGCCCTCTCGGACTTCGATCGCGAGGAGATCTACAAGAACATCGGCATCGTCTACCAGGGGGGGGCGCTCTTCGGTAGCCTCACGGTCGCGGACAACGTCGCCCTGCCGCTCCGCGAGCACACCCGGCTCGCGCCCAACATCATCAGCATCACCACACGCATGAAGCTGGGCCTGGTCGGTCTCGGCGGCTTCGAACACCGGATGCCGAGCCAGCTCTCGGGCGGCCAGGCCAAGCGCGTCGCGTTTGCGCGCTCGATCGCCATGGACCCAAAGATCCTCTTCTGCGACGAGCCGAGCGCGGGGCTCGACCCCCGGGTCAGCCGGGGCATCGACGACCTGATCCTGAACCTGAACCAGGCCTTCAACATGGCCATCTTCGTGGTGACCCACGAGATGGAGTCGGTCAAGGTCATCGCCGATCGGATCCTGATGCTGATCCCGCGCGCGGGAGGGGCCAAGGTGGCCTTCCGCGGAACCTATGACGAGATGACCCGTTCCGGGGATCCGGATGTGCAGGAGTTCGTCCAGCGGCGGCCGCTCCAGGGTCCGCATGCCGAGGCCCGCGAGATCCTCCGCGAGCTCGTGGGCGAGGATTGACACAGGGCACGAGGATGGCGGATACCTACGTCGCACGTCTGGATGAGGCGGCCGGCCAGCGTCTCAAAGACGACATCGGACGCGAGAACTTCGCCTTCCGTCCCCAGGATCACGCGTGGTGGAGCGCGCGCGGACCGGATACCGTCGTCACCCTCTACCGCTCGGGGAAGCTCGTGGTGCAGGGACGAGGCGCCGAGGCGTTCGTGACGCGATTCCTCGCCCAAGGGGCGGAGAAGAAGGGCGGCCAGAGCGCGGTCTCGAGCGACCGGTCCCTGCAACACGCCGAGATCGGCAGCGACGAGTCGGGCAAGGGCGACTACTTCGGTCCGCTGACCGTGGCGGCCGCCCTCGTCGACCCGGAAACGGAACCTCGCCTCCGCGAGCTGGGAGTCCAGGACTCGAAGGAGGCGGGCGACGGCCTGATCCGGCGCGTGGAGGGGGCGATCACCGATCTCGTGCCGCACGCCGTCCGGGTGCTCCAACCCGAGGCCTACAACGAGGCCTACGCGGAGGTGGGAAACCTCAATCGCCTGCTCGGCAGACTCCATGCGGAGGTGATCGAGGAGGTGGTCGCCCAGGCGCCCGCAGGGCGGCTGCGCATCGTCGTGGATCGCTTCGGCGACCCGGAGCACGTCCGGCGCCATTTCGGACCCGAGGTCAAGCGGCACGCCTTCGTCATGCCCACGAGGGCCGAGAGCCACCCGGCGGTCGCGACGGCCTCCTTCCTCGCCCGCGCCGCCTTCCTGCGCGGTTTCGGAGAGCTCGAGGGGCTCGCGGGCGGCGAGCTCTACCGGGGCTCCAGCGATCCGCGGATCCTCCCGCTGGCGAGCCGGCTGCTGCGCGAGGGCGGCGAGCCCTGGCTGGGACACTTCGCGAAGCTCCACTTCAAGACGACGGAGAAGGCGAAATTCCGGTAGCGCTCCCGTCGCCGCGACCCGTACGGGCGGCGCTACCATGTCGCGCCCTCTTGTCCCGTATCGGAGAGCCCATGCCCTACGACCCCGTCCTCGTCCAGCCCATGCGCGATGAGCTCAGCCGCATCGGCGTGGAAGAGCTCACGACGCGCGAGGCCGTGGAGGCTTTCATGGAAGGCCCCGGCACCAAGCTGCTCGTCATCAACTCCGTCTGCGGCTGCGCGGCCGGCCAGGCGCGCCCCGGCGTGGCCCTGGCCCTCAGGCACACGGCGAAGCCCGACCGGGTCGGCACCGTCTTCGCCGGCCAGGATCTCGAGGCGACGGAGCGGGCCCGTTCGTACTTCGCCGACTATCCGCCGAGCAGTCCCTCCTTCGCGCTCCTGAAGGGCGAGAAGGTCGTCCACTTCGTGCCGCGGCACGCGATCGAGGGGACGCCCGCCGAGGCTGTCGGCCTCGATCTGGTCAACGCCTTCGACGAGCACTGCGAGTAGGCGCCGCCCCGCGTGGGCACGTTCCACCAGGCCCAGGGCGAGCTGCACGGCATCACCGTCGTCGTCGACACGTTCGGCGCCCGCGTCTTCGTGGGCCGGTGCGACACGGTCACGCCCGAGGGCGTCGTGCTGCTCGACGGCGACGTGCACGAGGAGACGCCGGGCGGCCCCACGAAGGACGAGTGGGTGCGGAAGGCGGCGCGGGTCGGCGTGTGGAAGTCGTTCGACCGCGAGGTCGTGCCCGCCGGGGAGGTGAGCTCCATCCGCCGCCTGGGCGACGTGGGTCCGGGTTAGGACCCGTCGTCCTCCTCGACGACATCTTCGACGATATCGTCGAGGGTGTGCAGGACCTCGCTCCAGCGCTTCCGTACGTCGTTCGGCAACACCGGCTCCACGAGGTCGACGACCATCGCCATGTAGGGCACGGTCACCGAACCTTCCAGCGTGCTTCTCAGGGTCTGGCTGCGCACGAAGCTGCCCCAGATCAGGAAGCCGGCGGTCACGAGGATGAGACCCATCACGGCGCCCGCCGCGAAGCCGAACAAGCGGTCGAGGCCGCCGAGCTTCACCGTACGGAGCGCGCCCTTCGCCATCCACGCGAACCACGTGGCGAGGAGCAGGAGTCCGAGGAAGATCACGAACCACGCGATCCAGTCGGCCGTCATCTCGGGCACGAACGGGACGTTCGCATCCAGCCACGCGCCGAAGCGCTCGTGCCACGCCCCGGCGCCCCACAGGGCGCCGACGAG
>JAUXCH010000042.1 GCA_030618975.1 Planctomycetia bacterium | reverse complement strand
TTCCCAGCTCCGCGAGATCCTCGGGGTGGAGTTGGCAGAACGCGTCGGGTTCGATGGCGTCGAGCACCTTGGTGCGGCGCGTCATCGTGCCCGTGTGCCAGTGGACGAGCGTGCGCCCCGTGTTCAGGACGAACGGGTACTCCTCGCTCGGGAGCTCCCGGGGCGGGATCACCTCGGCGGGTGAGAACCTCGCCTTCCCCGTCGGCGTGGGGAACCCGTCGTCGAACAGGACCACCGTGCCTTCCCCGTGCTCGGGGTCGGGGCACGGCCAGAGCTTGCCCGCGCCCTCCAGGTGGCGGTAGTGGAGTCCGCGGTAGCTCTGCGTGAGCTCGGTGAACTCGTCGAACACCTGCTCGACGTCGTCGTAGCGCTGCTCGTACCCCATGCGCGTCATCACGTCGCAGAGGATCTCCCAGTCGAGGCGCGCCTCGCCCGGCGGTTCGAGCACCTTCCGGCCCAGCTGCACCCGCCGATCGGTGTTCGTGTACGTGCCTTTCTTCTCGAAGTAGCTGGTGGCGGGGAGGACCACGTCCGCGACTTCGGCCGTCTCGGTGAGGAAGATGTCCTGGACGACGAGGAACTCGAGGTTGCAGAACGCCTCGCGGACGCGCGCGACGTCGGGGTCGGAGAGGAACGGATTCTCGCCCATGACGTACAGGCCCCTGAGCGATCCGTCCCTGGCGGCGTGCGCGATCTCGACGACGGTCTTCCCGGGCCGCGGGTCGAGCTCGCGCCCCCAGGCCGCCTCGAACCGCGCGCGGTGCGCGTCGTCGGCCACGGACGCGTAGTCGGGGAACACGATGGGGATCAGGCCGGCGTCGCTCGCGCCCTGGACGTTGTTCTGGCCCCGCAGGGGGTGCAGGCCGGTGCCGGGGCGCCCGATGTTCCCCGTCAGGAGGCAGAGGTTGACGAGCGAGCGGGCGTTGTCCGTGCCGTGGACGTGCTGGGAGATGCCCATGCCCCAGAAGACGATCATGGCCCGCGCGGAGCCGAGCGTGCGGGCCAGGATCCGGATTTCGTCGGCGTCGACGCCGCAGAGCGGGGCGGCGACCTCGGGCGGGTAGCGCCGCACGGTCTCCCGCAAGGCCTCGAAGTTCTCGGTGTGCCGCTCGATGTACGCCCGGTCCTCGAGACCTTCTTCCAGGATCACGTGCATGAGCGCGTTGGTGAACGAGACGTCGGCGCCCGGATTCAGCCGGACGTACTTCCAGGCGTGGTCCGCCAGCCTGGGGCGGCGCGGGTTCACGACGATGATCTTCGTCCCGCGCTGCGCCGCCTCCTTGAAGAAGGTCGCGGCGACGGGGTGGTTCTCCGTCGGGTTCGAGCCCGTGACGAGGATCACGTCGGCGTTCTCCGCGTCGCGGTAGGTCGTGGTGACCGCGCCGCTTCCGATCGTCTCGAGCAACGCGGCCACGCTCGACGCGTGGCAGAGGCGCGTGCAGTGGTCCACGTTGTTCGTGCCGAACACCGCCCGGATCATCTTCTGGAAGAGATAGGCCTCCTCGTTGGAGCATTTCGCGCTGCCCAGGCCGGCGAGCGCGTTCGGCCCGCTCGTGTCGCGGATGGCGCTCAGCCGGGAGGCCACGAGGCCGAGGGCCTCCTCCCAGGTGGCCTCGCGGAACGCGGAGAGCGTCTCGGAGTAGTCGTGGTAGACGTCGCTCTTGCCGCGGCGCACGCCGGCGTCGCCTCGCATGTGTTCGGACAGGGGGCGCTTGGGGTAGCTCCCCTCCTTGCGAATCAAGGGCTTCGTCAGGCGGTGGGCGTGCGTCGCGTAGTCGAAGCCGTAGCGACCCTTCACGCAGAGTCGGCCGTCGTTCCCGCTGGGCGCGCGGCCCTCGACGAACACGACCCTGTTCGCCTCCCGGCTGACGTGGTAGGTGAGCGCGCACCCGACGCCGCAGTACGGGCAGACCGACGGCACCGCCTCGAGCTGCATGTCGGCGTGGGGCTCGATCGTGATGACCTGGTTCGTCAGCGCGCTGGTCGGGCAGGCCGCCGCGCACTCCCCGCACTCCACGCAGGTTGATTCCCCCATGGGCGTGTCGAGGTCGAACGCGATCCGCGTCTCGTACCCCTTGCCGGTCCGGCCGATGACGTCGTTGTGCTGGATGTCGTTGCAGGCCCGCAGGCACCGGTCGCACAGGATGCAGGCCTGGTGGTCGACCGCGATGACCGGGGAGGAGGCGTCGTCCGGACGCGTCGCTCCGGCGGGCCATCGGGCGGGCCGGGCGTCCAACTCGTCCGCCAGGTCCGCCAGGGCGTCGTCGCCCGTCTGCTCCCGGCGCCGGCTGGTGTCGGGCTGCTCCGACAGGAGGAGCTCGGCCAGTATCTTCCGGTGCTTCACGACGAGGGCGGACTGCGTGTGGACCTCCATGCCCTCCGCGCACGGGTGGACGCACGAGGCCGGCAGCGTCCGCGCTCCCTGCACCTCGACCGCGCACATGCGGCACACGCCGACGGGCTTCAGGTCCGGCTCGTGGCAGAGCACGGGGATCTCGATGCCCAGCTGCCGCGCGGCTTCCCAGATCGTGGTCCCCTCCGGGACGGTCGTGGCGCGGCCGTCGATTCGTAGGGTCACGGTCCGGGTCGCGGTGGCGGTCGGGGGGGTCACTCGCGGGCCTCCTCGGCTTGCCGTGCGCCCAGATCGTCCAGACCCAGGTCGGTCACGACGGAACTCGGTACGTCTCCTTCGTGCGTCCAACCCCGGGCCTCGTAGTAGGCGGCGATCATACGGTTGAGTCCGCGGGCGCTCAACGCGGCCCCCGCAACCGGGCCGTCGGGCAGGGCTTCGGTCAGGAATCGTTCGGGCAGGGTGTCCTCCTCGCGCGTCCATCCCTCCCGCACGTTGAAGAGCTTCCGCGCCGTGACGATGCGCGCGGCCGTCGTGCGCAACTCCTCGGCGGACACGTCCCAGCCGGTGACCGCCGCGAGCAGCGTGGCGGTCTCCTCGTAGAAGTCCCCGAACACGCCGCGCAGGAACTTGCAGAGCACGAGGCTGTCGAGCAGCGCCGCCCGGTCCTCCGCGGCCGCGACGGCCGCGCCCTTCGCCGGATCCGCCTCGAGCCGGTTCGCTCCGGGACGGAAGTCGTCCTCGTAGGCGCCGGATCGATTGTGGTCGGCGCCTCGCGTGCCCACGGCGAGACCGAGCGCCATCGCCTGGAGCGCGCGCGGCTCGTAGCCGGGAATCTCGAGACCCTTCACGTGACACGCGAAGGAGGGGGCGTCGCCGCCGAGGGCCTCGGCGGCCCGGCGCGAGCCTTCGGCGAGGAGATCGCCGCGCCCCCTACGTGTAGCGACGTCGTCCAGCAGGGCGAGGAGCCCTGCACCGTCGCCGAATGCGGGCACGTCGTCGAGCAGTCCGCGCTCGCGGCACTCCATCGCGAACGCGGCGGTCCCGCCCGCGGAGATCACGTCCAATCCCAGCTCGTCGCAGCGCGCGGCCGCTTCGAGGATCGTCTGCCTGTCGTCGATCCCGCAGAGCGGGCCGAGGGCAAAGAGCCCCTCGTACTCGAGGCGCACGTCGCCGCCGCCGCGCGTCTTGAACACGTGCTCGCAGCCGATCGTGCAGGCCGCGCAGTGCCTTCGCACCCAGCCCGCGGCATCGGCATGGAAGGCCTCGCCGGACACGGCCTCGGCGCCCTCGAAGCGGCCCGCCTGGAAGTTGCGCGTCGGGAGCGCGCCCAGCCGGTTGAAGACGAGGACGTTGGCGATGGTCCCCAGCTCGCGGTACTTCGCGGTCCCCTCTCCCAGCGACCGGGCGGAGAGGTCGCGCGAGAGCTCGCCGACCCTGCGTGGATCGGCCAGCGTCGTTCTCTTCGTCCCGCGGACGGCGATGCCCTCGAGGTACTTCGCGCCGAAGACGGCGCCCAGGCCGCCGCGGCCCGCGTGCCGGCCGTTGCCCGAGATCCCGGCGTAGCGGACGAGGTTCTCCCCCGCCTTCCCGATCCCGAAGAAGGCGAAGGACGTTCCCAGCCGCTCCTTCACCGCCCGCTCCGTGTCCGCTGCCGAGAGGCCTACGAACGCGGATGCGTCTTCCAGGCGCACGTCGCCGTCGTCGAGCACGAGCAGCGACCAGGAGCCGGCCCGGCCCGTCAGGACGAGCGCGTCGATGCCCAGGCCCTTGGCTTCGATGGCGAAGCGGTCGCTGGCGAGCGAGTCGCCGATCCGATCGGTCAGCGGCGACTTGGCGACGACGGCGAACTTCGCGCTGGTGGTCAGGGGGGTGCCGACCAGCGGCGAGAGAGCGATCACGAGCGCGGCCTCCGGCGCCAGCGGATCGACGCCTGCCGGGCTCTCGCGCGCGAGCAGCCAGGTTCCCAGGCCGACCCCGCCCACGAAGCGACGCAGCACGTCGTCCGAGAGCGGCGAGGTCGTCGCCTCGCCGCTTCCGAGGTCGACGCTGAGGAACCGACCGTGGTGACCGCCTGTGGGCATGGCGGTCAGGATAGGGGGACGCGTCAGCTTGCGCGGGTGCGGCGGGCGAGACGGGCCGCCTCCGCGGTCTCCAGCAGCCAGCCGCGTCCCAGGCGTGTGGCGGCGGCCTGGGCGGCGCGGGCGAGCCGCCGTGCCTCGTCCCCGCGGCCTTCGCGCTCGGCCGCTGTCGCCCGCAGGAGCCCGGACACCACCCGGCTCACCGTCTTCCGCCCCCCGCCGTCCCGCCGGGCGCCCGCAGCCCACGGGGCAGCCCTGCACGCCGCCTCGAGCCCCGCGAGGGCCTCGCGCGCGGACGACGGCCGCCTGGACGGGTCGCGGGCCAGGCATCCACCGACCCACCCGGCCAGCCTTCGCGGCACCCGGGTCCCGAGGGCCGCGGGCCGGGCCGCGCGGACGGCCTCGAGCACCTCGCCCCGGTCGCGACCCCCGAACGGCGGCCGGCCGGCCAGCATCCGGTACGCGAGCACCCCCACGCTCCACAGGTCGGAGGCGACGCACGCCTCCTCGCCGCCCAGGGTCTCCGGCGCCATGTAGAGGGGGGTGCCGGAAGAGCGGCCGCTCGAGCGGCGGGCGGACTTCCCCGGCCGTCCGCCGAGTCCGAAGTCCGTCAGCTTCACCGCGCGGTCCTCCCCCAGCAGGACGTTTCCGGGCTTCACGTCCCGGTGGAGGATGCCGTGCTCGTGGGCGGCCTCGAGGGCGCGCAGGACGCCCCGCAGCACGTCGGCGGCCTCTGCGTGCGAGAGGCGGCCGCGCGTCTCCAGTACGGCCTCGAGCGTGCCGCCGTCCACGTACTCCATCTCGAGTCCCCAGTGCCCGTCGTCGATCGCGTGGACCTGGTAGAGGGCCACGATGTGGGCGCTGCGCAGCCCCCCGAGCAGACGCGCCTCCCGGAGGGCGCCGCCTCCGGTGCGGTTCCCCCCGTCGTCGTCGGTTCGCGGCAGCACCTTCAGCACCACGACGCGCCCGACCACGGTATCGAGGGCGCGATACACGGTTCCGGAGCTGCCCCGACCGAGTTCGGACTCGATCTGCAGGTTTCCGAATCGGGTTCCCGATGCCAGCTTCATGGTCCCTTTCCCCAATCGACCGCGGTGGCGGCTCCACGTTCCTTGGACGCGAGCCGCACCCCCCCGGTTCTCCGTTCTTCGTTTCGTGGCGGGTATCGGCCTCGCTGGTAGAAGCGGAAGGACGGCCCCTCCGTTTCACCGGCTTCCCGGGCTTCCCGGCTCGGCGGGCCGCTCGGCGGGACGGAAGGCCCGCCTCAGGCGGAGCCGTCGAGGAGCCGGACGAGCTCCCGGGGCGTGGAGACGATCGCCGCCGCCCCCGCGGTTCTCAACTCCGCCTCGGTGCCGGCGCCCCAGGTGACGCCGACCGTGAAGAGCCCGTGCGTCCGACCGCCCAGCACGTCGTAGTGGCGGTCGCCGACCATGGCCGCCCGCGTGACCTCGAGCGCGGCCAAGGCGCGTCCGACGGTCACGGGCTTGGGCTCGCTCTTCCCGGAGTGGAGCGGGGAGCCGAGGATCGCCTCGAAGAAGGCGGCGAGGCCCAGCGTCTCCAGGATCGGGCGCGCGTACTCCGCCGGCTTCGTGGTGGCCACCGCCAGGCGGTATCGGTGGGAGAGCCGCGCCAGGGCTTCGCCCATGCCGTCGTACGCGACTGTTTCCTCGAGGGACGCCTGCCCGTACCGGTGCCGGTAGTGCGTGATGCAGGAGGCGGCGAGCATCGGATCGCGACCCTGGTCCCGCAGCATCCCTTCGAACACCTCGGGCAGCGGGGCGCCGATGAGGCCGTGGAGGTCGCGCTCGGGCCGCGGCTCCAGGCCGTGTTCGCGGAGGGCGTGGTTGATCGAGCGCGAGATCGCGACGCGCGAGTCCACGAGGACCCCGTCCATGTCGAAGAGCACGGCTTCGAGGTCGCTTGACATCAGGAGTCGATCTGGAAACGCAGGCCGATCGCGTGAAACGTCCCGTCGCCCGTGGGATCGCCGAAGGCGTCCTCGACGTCGGTGATGACGTAGTTCAGCATCACACGGGTGTAGGCCGACGGGTACCAGTTGAGGGCGAACGTGGCGGCCGTGGCCGTCCCGCCGGAGATCCACGCATCGTCCAGGTCGACGTGCGAAATCCGCGCCGCCACCTCCCAGGCGCCGCGTCCGCCCTCCTCGAAGACGTCCCGACACGGCGTGACCCGGCCGAAGACCGCCGTGCGGCGGACGAAGCGCCGGCACGGCGGGGTGAGGAACCAGCTCACCTGCGCGTACCCGCCGTGCAGGTACGCCTCCGCCCCCTGGTCCGATGCGACGCGCGTCGCCAGGTACTCCCCTTGCACAGAGAAGCGATCGTAGACGAAGGCGATCTCCGCCGCCGTGATCTCGGCGTCGCTCGCGTTCACGTCCCCCGTGTCCACGACGTTGCCGCCGAGTTGCGTCCCGGGGAGCGCCTGGTAGCGCGCGGTGCCGATGTCGAAGCGCCAAGAGGCCGAGAGGCCCAGGTGCAGGAAGCGGCAGCCGCAGCCCTTGGGCGCCCAAGGCAGCCAGGTCATGCGCGTCGAGACGGCCTTTCCGCCGCTCCAGTCGGCGTCGGCCAGGTTGCCGGCACTCAAGTCGAAGGCACCGAGCCAGAAGGTCGCCCGCTCGCTCTTGAGACTGGCCATGGCCCGGACCCCGATGTTCCTGAGCGGCGCGATCGCCTGTACGGCCATCGCCCGTTCCATGAACGTGATGAACTTCGAGGAGCTGAGCGCATCCAGTCCGATGGGCTCCCGGGTCTGGCCGATGCGGAAGCGCGGCGCGATGCTCCCGAAGCGGTCCACGAGTCCCATCCACTCGATGTACGCGTCCTGGAAGTTGGCGAAGGCGTTGGGCGACATGTCGTAGCGGAGGCGGAAGTAGAAGTGCTCGAGGAGGGTGCCCTCGACCAGGAGCCGGGCGCGACGGAACTGGATGCCGCTCTGCCAGCTGCTGCCCGTCGCGATCTTGATCTCCGGTCCGGGGTTCGAGTACCAGATCGTGTCGAGCTGGACCTCCCCGCCGAGGTGCACCGTGAGGCGGCGCTTCGGCGTGGCGAGCTCGGGGCCGTTGTCCCAGTACCAGAGCTTGTCCCCGCCGATGTCGCCGAATACCTGCTGCCTTGCGTGCTCGAACTCCGCCCAGAGCCCGTGCCGCTCCAGGGCCCCGGCGCTGGCCTCCGCGGGCGTGTCCTCGGCGCGCGCGGTCGTCGCAAAGACCAAGCCCCAGAGAAGGAGGGCTCCCAGGATTCCCGCGACTCGTCGACCTGCCCGCACCCGCGCCTCCGGGGCGCACCGCCCCGCGAGCCAGCCTCGCCCCGGATGGTCACCGGCGTGTTTCAGCCCCGACCGTCGGCGTCGCGGAACGTGCCCCGCTCGTAGTCCTTCACGACGCCGGGGAACGCGAGCACCTTGTCGTGCATGACGCAGTAGACGCCCGGGGCGAGGACCTGGACCGCCAGCAAGGCCTCCGTGAGGTTCTGCAGGGCGTCGGTGTTGCGCAGCATGTACGGGCGGATGGCCCCCGTGAGGACGATCGGGACCTTCGGTGACGAGACCACCTCGACGATCCGCTCTCCGGTCGACGAGAGACGGTCGGTGCCGTGCACGATCACCACCCCATCGTGGGCATGGCACATGGCGCCGGCCGTCTCCGCGACCAGCGTGTGGTCCGCCGGCGTCATGTCCAGGCTGTCCTTGTTCATCAGGGGGACGCGCACGATCTCCACGCCATCGAGCGACAGCGAGGCGAGCATCACGTCGAGCACGCTGAAGGTGTTGTGGAGGACGCCCTCGAGCTCGTTGTAGGTCTTCTCGATCGTTCCGCCGGTCGAGATGAGGGCGACGCGGTGCTTCTTCATGGCCGCACGAGCATACCTCCTGGGGCCCGGCGGGTACCATCCCCCCGTGACGCAGGGCGCTCGCCGATACGGAGACTTGGATCTCTACCGCCGCCTCTGGAAGGAGGCGCGCTCGTACCGTCTCCACCTGCTGGGCCTGTTCCTGCTGGGCCTCCTCGCCGCGCCGCTGGCGATCCTGATCCCGGTGCCGATCAAGGTCGTCGTCGATCACGTCCTGGGCGATCAACCGTTGCCCGGCTGGCTGGCGGCCTTCGTCCCCGAATCCTGGGTCGGCGGCGGCACGGACTTGCTGGTCGCGTGCGCGGTCGCGGTCGTCGTGCTCGCCGTGCTCGTGCAGGTGCTGGACATGGCGGCGTGGCTCTGGAAAACGTGGGTCGGCAAGAAGCTCGTGCTCGACTTCCGCGCGCGTCTGTTCCAGCACCTGCAGCGACTCTCCCTGGGCTTTCACGACACGCGCAAGACCGCGGACTCGATCTACCGCCTCCAGTTCGACGCGCCCGCCATCGAGTCCGTGGCGATCGAAGGCGCCATTCCCTTCGCCACGGCGCTCGTCAAGGTCGCGGTCCTCCTCTACGTGACCGCGCGACTCGACCCCCTGCTCGCGGGTGTCGCCGTGCTCGGCGGTCCCGTGCTGTTCGGTCTCACCGAGCTCTATCGCGGCAGGCTGCGCCGGCGCTGGACGGCTCTCCAGGAGACGGAGAGCTCGGCCATGACCGTCGCGCAGGAAGCCCTCGGGTCGGTGCGCGTCGTCAAGGCGTTCGGGCAGGAGGAAAGGGAGAGCCTGCGCTACGAGGCCCGGGTGCGCGCGGGTGTCGACGCCGCAATGCGTGCCGTGTGGGCGCACAGCACGTTCGACCTGCTGGTCGGGATCACGACGGGCCTGGCCGCCGCGGCGCTGCTCTACCTCGGCGCGCGGCACGTCCAGGAGGGCATCCTGACCCTGGGCGAGCTGCTGCTCGTGCTCGCCTACCTCTCGCAGCTGTTCCAGCCGCTCCGCGAGGTCGGGACGCGCGTGGCGAGCATGCAGAAGGCGCTCGCGAGCGCCGCCCGCGTGCTCACGCTGCTCGACGAGCCGGCCGAGACGATCGAGCGTCCGGACGCGAAGCCCCTCGACCGCGCGGCGGGGGCCTTCTCGTTTCGCGACGTCACCTTCGGCTACGACCCCGCGCGCCCTGTGCTCGAGCACGTGGACCTCGAGGTCCCGGCCGGGTCCCGGGTGGGCATCGCCGGTCGCACCGGCTCGGGCAAGTCCACCTTGCTGAGCCTGCTCCCGCGGTTCTACGACCCGACCGGCGGAGCGATCCTTCTCGACGGCGAGGACCTGCGCGCCTATCGGCTCGGCGACCTGAGGCGCCAGTTCGCGATCGTGCTCCAGGAGGCGGTCCTCTTCTCCACCACGATCCGCGAGAACATCGCCTACGGCCGACCGGCCGCCACGGAGGCCCAGATCGAGGAGGCCGCGCGCCTCGCGGCCGCGCACGAGTTCATCACCGCCCTTCCGGACGGCTACGACACGACGGTGGGGGAGCGGGGCAAGGGGCTCTCCGGCGGTGAGCGCCAGCGCGTGTCCCTGGCGCGCGCCTTCCTCTGCGACGCCCCGGTCCTGATCCTGGACGAGCCGACCAGCGCCCTCGACGCGGGCACGGAGGGCGAGGTGATGGACGCGGTGGAGCGGCTGATGGAGGGCCGGACGACCTTCGTCATCGCGCACCGCCTGAGCACGCTGGAGGACTGCACCCTCCGCCTCCAGGTGGGCGACGGGCAGGTGGAGGTCCGCCGCCTCGAGGACATCGAGCTCGACGGCGAGGCCTGACCCCACCGCCCCGCCCCGCGACCGCCGTGCCGCCCGACCTCGGGCAGGAAGCGACGCCGGACCTGCCTCTTGCACACGGGATCCGTGCGCACGTATCCTGTGTGACATGAACTTGACCATCTCCCTCGACGACGACCTCCTGCGCCGGGCCCGCAGCCACGCGAAGCGGCGCGGCCTCAGCCTCCAGGCCCTGATCCGAGAGCACCTGCGTGCCCTCGTCGGGGCCCTGTCGGGCGAGGACGCCGCCCGCGAGCTGCTCGACCTCATGGAGCGCGAAGGGGGGCACTCGGGAGGCCGTCGGATCGGGCGGGACGAGGCCTACGAGGAACTGCTGTGAAGGCCCGTCGCTTCCTCGACACCAGCGTGCTCGTGCGTGCCGACGACCTCGATGCCGGCAGGCGGCGGATCCGGGCCCGGGAAGTCCTGCGGGACGCGTTCGAAGCCCGCTCGGGCGTGCTCTCGACCCAGGTCCTGCAGGAGTTCTTCGTCGTCTCCACCCGCCGGCTCGGGGTCGAGCCCGAGGCCGCGCGCCGCAAGATCGAGCTGCTGTCGCTCCTCGACGTGGTGCGTCCCCAGGTGACCGACGTGCTGGCCGCCGTGGATCTCCACCGCCTGCACGGCATCTCCTTCCAGGACGCGCTCGTCCTTCGATCGGCGCAGATCGCCGGCTGCCGCGTGCTGCTCACCGAGGGTCTGCCGCACGGTCGGCGCTTCGACGGTGTGAGGGTCGAGAACCCCTTCCGGGACTCCTGATTCGGGGCGTCCCTGGCTAGACTTCCCGCTGGGAGGCGTTGCGCCATCGGACACAAGGGACCCCAGCCTGCGATCCCCGCCCCGGGCGGTCGGGCGCTTCCGACCTGGGCGTCCGTGCTCCTGCTGCTGGCGTTGCTCGGCGTCTTCCTCACCGCGATCCAGCTCATGGGCGGTGCGTTCAAGATGCTGGGACGCGAGCAGGCGGACGCGCTCTTCGAGGGCATCTCGAATCCGTTCGCCGCACTGGCCGTCGGCATCCTCGCGACGGTGCTCGTCCAGTCCTCCTCCGTCACCACGGCCACGGTCGTGGCCCTCGTCGGCGCCGGTCAGATCTCCGTCGCGCACGCCGTGCCCATCGTGATGGGCGCCAACGTGGGGACCTCGATCACGAACACGCTCGTGTCGATGGGGCACATCACCCGGAAGGAGGAGTTCCGGCGCGCGTTCGCAGGCGCCACGATGCACGACTTCTTCAATCTCATCGTCCTGTGCATCTTCCTGCCGCTGGAGCTCGCCACGGGGTTCCTGGAAAAGTCCGCCGTGGCGCTCACGGGTGTCCTGGCAACCGATGGGACCGGCACCGGGACCTTCAAGAGCCCGATCAAGGTTTTCTTCGGCTCCATCGCTGGGGCGATCGAATCGTTCCTCACGGACGGCCTCTCCCTCTCCGGGTGGCCTGCGGCCGCGCTCGCGCTGCTCATCGCCCTGGCAATGATCGTGGTCGCCCTGCTGTTCATCACGAGGATCATGAGGCGCCTCATGGCTGCGCGCGTGGAGCGTGCCATGAACGAGCTCCTCGGCCATCGCGGCCTCCTCGCCATGGTGCTGGGCATGGTCATGACCGTCGCCGTGCAGTCGTCCAGCATCACCACCTCCCTGATGATTCCGATGATCGGCGCCGGCGTCCTCAGTCTCGAAGCGGCGTTCCCCGTGACGTTGGGCGCGAACGTCGGAACGACCGTCACCGGTCTCATCGCCTCGCTCGCGGCGGGCCCGGCCGGCCTGACGATCGCGCTCGTCCACACGCTGTTCAACCTGGCGGGCATCGCGCTCATCTATCCCGTACCGGCCTTCCGGCGGCTCCCGTTGCGCCTGGCACGAAGCCTGGCGGACCGTGCCGTCCAGAATCGTCTCTACGTTCTCCTGTACATCTTCGGGGTGTTCGTCGTGCTCCCCGTGCTCGGGATCCTCCTCTTCAAGTAGTCTGGGGCCCGGAAAGGCGGTTCGATGTTTCGCTGGCTGAAGAAGTTGGATGCCGAGGACTCGGGGCTCGCGAAGATCGTGCGCGAGTTCGAGCGCATGCTCGCCAACGGCCGGTCCGTGTTCGACAGCGCCGCGTCCGCCTACCTGGGGGCGGCCGATCCCAGCGTCGTTCGCGACGAGCTGATCCGCACCGACCAGGAGATCAACCGATTGGAGCGGCAGATCCGTCGCGCCATCATCGTGCACGCCACGGTGTACGGAGTCTCCGAGTTCCCCGCCTGCCTCGTCCTCATGAGCGTCACCAAGGATGCGGAACGCATCGGCGACTACGCCAAGAACATCCTCGACCTGGCGACGTACCGGCCCAAGGCGAAGGGGTCTCCGTACTTCGAGCAGCTGCTCGACCTCAAGGCTCGGATCTCGAAGATGCTGGAGGACACGCGCGAGCTGTACGAGGCTCAGGACTCGGCCGCCGCCCCCGCCTTCATCGAGGTCGCCGAGATCCTGAAGGACCAATGCGACGACGGCGTCGAGGCGATCCTGACGGCGCACGACGCCCGAAACATCGAGCCCGCGGATCCCGCGTCGACGGCCCTGTGCTTCCGCTACTACAAGCGCGTGATCTCGCACGCACGCAACATCGTGACCTCGATCGTCGTGCCCGTGGACCGCCTGGACTACTTCGACGAGTCCAAGGACACGCGCGACGGCGACCCGCCAGTCTAGTTTGGCGCCTTCGGCGCGAGCGGCCAGGGTGCCTGCGGCACCGTGGCCTTTGGGGAAATCGCGCGGACGCGCGATTTCTTCAGCCTGGCGCGCTTTGCGCGGCAGGCTGCTTCGGCGGAGGCGGGGTTCTCAGTTTTCGCTGGGTTCGAGAACGCGGCGGATGAGGGACCCCAGGATTTCGGGACTCGCCCTCGGTACCCGGCGGCCGTTCAGGTAGAACGCCGGCGTGCCTTTGAGGCCCAGCTCGTTTCCGGTCGCGATGTCTCCCTCCAGCCGCGCCTTGCCCGACGCGCTCCCGATCTCCTTCTTGAAGCGCTCGACGTCGAGTCCCAGGTCCTCGACGACGGGGAGGAAGGGGTCCCCCTCCATCCTCAGCCCGCGCGCGGAGAGGGCCTCGTGGAAGGCCCAGAACTGCCCTTGCTCACGCGCCGCCTCGAGGGCCAGGCCGGCGTTGCAGGCCATCGGATGGAGGGTGACGCCGAGCTCGGGGTTGCAGGGAGCGTCGAGGGGGAAGTGCTTGTAGACGATCCGCAGGTCGTCTCCGAACAGCTCCCGCAGTCCACCCACACCCGACCAGAAGGCCTTGCAGTGCGGGCAGAAGGCGTCGCTGAAGACCACGAGCGTCGCTCTCGCTTCCTCGGGTCCCATCGCGGGGTCCTCCGCCGAGATCGGAATCTCGACGACCGGCGCCGCCTCGAAAGCCCGCGTTGCCAACTCGACCTTGGATGTCGCCGACTCGTGTTCGGCGCGATCCGTCTCGATCAGGATCCACTGGTAGAGCACGACGGCGAAGAGGGCGACCCCCAGGAGCCCCACCACGCGCCACCGGGCGGCCTGCGGGGCCTGGGGGGCTCCCGAGACGAGGTAGCGGAGTCCGCTCCCCCAGCGCCTTGCCTGGGTCTTCAGGTTCGCGCCCCTCCACCGCACGACGGGCACGACGGCGAGGAGGTTGGCCCCGTTGGCGACGAGGCACAGAGGGCATTGCGGAAACGCCCCGACGAGCAATGCCAGCGCGAGCGCCAGGCTGGCCACGCCTCCCACGAGGGCCAGAAGCGCCGCCGCGGCGGAGAAGACGTCGTCGAGAAGGGTGCCCAGGAGGAGCAGCAGGAGGACGCACGCGAAGTAGGTCGCGCCCCATCCGGCCAGGGGGATCCCCACCTGTTTCGAGAACGGGTGGCGCAGGGTCGCGTCACACCCCTGCGCGAACAGCGTCGTGCAGACGCCGTCCTCCGCCGCCTGCCCTCCGACGAGACCGAGGCTCCGGTGGAGCAAGGTCGCCGATGCGACGAGCCCGACCAGGAGCAACAGGACCGCCACCGTGCTCCACGCTCTCCTGGACATGGTCGCGCTCCCTCCGGGCTCCCTCGCCCTGCCGGCCCATCCTAGGGCGAGCGGCCACCCCGGGTCGAGCC
>JAUXCH010000294.1 GCA_030618975.1 Planctomycetia bacterium | reverse complement strand
GTCGACGAGCGCACGGGCCTCGGCCTGCGGGGCCTCGTCTCCGAGCGCGTGGAGCTCGGACTCGTCGCGACGCGCACGCGCCGCCTCCAGATCGTCGCCGGGCGCCGCGTGGACGTCGATCCCCCCCACCGAGACGACGTGCCCGAGCACCCGGATGCCGAGAGACTCGAGGAACTGGGCGGCGACGGCGCCGGCCGCGACGCGGGCGGCGGTCTCGCGCGCACTGGAGCGCTCCACGACGTTTCTCGCGTCGTCGAGGCCGCGGTTGAGCGAGCCGGCGAGGTCGGCGTGCCCGGGGCGTGGGGCGTGGACGGGAGGCAGATCCTTGTAGGTCTGGTCGCGGTTGGGCACCTGGAGCGCGATGGGGTTGCCCGTCGTCTCGCCGTCGCGCACACCCGCCAGGAAGGTGACGCAGTCCCGTTCGGTCTTCTGCCTCGCACTCCGTCCGTGCCCGCGCTGACGGGCCGCGAGGCGCGCGTCGACGAACGCAGCGGTGACCGGGGAGCCGGCCGGCAGGCCCGCCAGGATGGCCGTCAGACACGGGCCGTGGCTCTCGCCTGCGGTCTCGAGGATGAGATCCATGGAAGCATCGTACGATTGGGGCGGCCCTCCGACCCCCGAGGAGCCCGAGCATGTCACCTTTCCAACCGGGAGCGACACAAGAGGCCCCCGAGCCCAAGCAACCGCCGGGACTCGCAGGGAAGGTCGGCCACCTGGCCCGCCAGCGCCCGCCCGACCCCAGGGGCAAGGGCCTGGTGATCGCCGTGATCGCGGGCGTGGCCGTGATCGCCGCCATCTACCAGGTCACCACGGGCAGCGGCGCCGGGAAGACCGTGCGGGACCAGCGCGCGAAAGACGCCCGCGCAATCGAGGAGCACCGGACCGATCTGGTCGCGCCCACGGATCCGCACGCCGAGACGCCGCCCACCACGCGCCCGGTCGAGATCGTGGAGGTCCTTCCCGACGAGCCGCCCATGACCATGCCCGGCGCGAACATCCCCCTGCCGGAGGGACTACGCGAGCGGACGGCGGGCCGCCTGCGGCTCTCGCTGAACGCATTGACGGGCGGCGGCCTCGTGGCGGAGAGCGGGATCCGGGAGTTGCCGTTGATCCTCGCCGATGCGGCCGCGGACGAACGCGACGTCGTCCGAGGGGTCGTCATCGACAGCCTCGCGGCGCTGATCGGCTCGCGCCGGCTCGGTTCGACCGCGGTCGACGCCGCGATCCGGCTGGCCGACGAGGCGGAGACCGGGCTCGGGCCCATCACGCGCGCGGTGCTGGCCCGCGGGCTCGAGGACGACCGGGGCGTGGCCGCGGCGCTCGTCTACCTGGAGCACCTTCCGCCCGACGGCCAGGAAGGCGCGGTCGAGGCCGTGACCGGGCTGGTGACGGAGAAGGGGCGTCCGCTCCACTTGCGCGTGCTCGCAACGCGCACGCTGAACCGCTGGAACGTGGGGAGCGACGAGCTCGCTGCGCTCGCAAAGGATCCGCGGACGCCGGCCGCCCTGCGAAAGGCGCTGGCTGCGGAGTAGCCCGCGAGCCCCAGCGCAGCACGCGGCGCTCAGCGCGCGTGGATGTAGTGCCCGCCGCCGCGGCGGGCGAGGTCCGCCATGAGCCGGCTGCCCTGGCCGCCGAGGACGACGGCGTGCACGACCGTCTTCGCCGGGTCGAGGCGGTCGAGCTTGTCGGCGACGAAGTTCGGCGGCGTTTGACGCGAGGTCTCCTTGCCGTCGCTCACGACGATCATCGTGATCGCCTCGCGGAGCGGCTCGCCCGAGGCCTCGCGCTGCTCGAGGCGGCGGATCAGGATCTGGAGCCCGGCGTTGAGCGGCGTGAAGACATCGGTCTTCCGACCCGTCTGGATGCCGCGCATGAAGTGGGTGAGATCGGCCTTGTTGGCCGGGGTCGCGCGCACCATCTCCGGCTTCCACATGTGGACAGTCTCGTCGAAGAAGAGCGCGGAGACCCAGACGTCGCTCCCGAGGGCCTCGATCGCGTCGACGAGCTTTCGCTTGGCGCGCCCGACGCCGCCCTGGCCCACGGAGCCGGAGATGTCGAGGACGAAGATGATGTCCTTCGACGTGAGCTTCAATCCGTAGAAGTCGGGGACGAGGGAGCGCGTCACGAGCGGCGGCGGTTCCTCGTAGCGGTGCACCGGCTTCTCGGTGACCGTGACCGTCTCCGCGTTCGGGTCGATCGATTCCTCCTTGGGGAGGAGGATCGTGGGCCCCGCCTTCTCCCACCAGGCCGTCCAGCGCTGCACGTCGAAGCCGAGCGCCTGGCCGGTGATGGCCTCGAGCGCTTCGACCGCGGCGCTCTTCACGCGCATCGACTTGCCGCCGAGGGCCTTCAGGAGGAGCGGCACGGCGTCGGGTCTGCGGCGGTCGCCGAGGAGCAGCAGGAGGTCGGCACGCCAGGTCGGGCTCTCGTCCTCGCGCCACAGGCGCTCGACGATCGCGAGGTAGTCCCCACCGCCCCAGAGGAGAGCCTGGCGCGCGGCGGCCTTCGTGACCGGGTCGCGGCTCGAGAACCAGGCGCGGATCACGGGGACCCAGCCCGTCGCCGTGCCGAAGCGCGCGAGGGCGTGCACCATCGCCGCGCGCACGGCGTCGTCGGCCTCGCCGTCGATCGCGCCGCGGATGCGCTTGGCGGCCGCGCGTCGCTTCGTCTTCGGAAGCGCCGAGGCCCTGCGGCTCACGGCGCGGAGAACGGCGACGCGCGCTCTCGGGGTCTCGCCCTTCTTGAGCGCCTTCTTGAGGCGGGCCAGCGTGTCGGCGGCGTCGTCGGCCGAGAGGGACGCGGCGCCCCCCAGGGCGAGGAGGAGGCACACGAGCAGGGTGAGGACGCGGCGCATCACGAGACTTCAAACGTACGCGAAGATCGACCGACGTTCGACCGGCGACCCGCCCGGTCTACCGGTCCTTGTGGCCCCCGAGCGTCGATCCGGGCGGGGCGGGAGGCCGGACGCGGCCCGCATCGGCCTCGTCCGTCTCGAGTCGCTGGAGAGCCATGCGCGCGGAGCGTCGAACGCGGGCCTCGAGGTCCTGGTTCGTGAGCATCTGCTCGAGTGCGCTCCGCGCATCGGCACCGCCGATGCCGCCGAGGGCCACGGCGACCTGCTTCTGCATCCGGACGTCGGCCGTGCTGAAGAGGTCGATCAGGCGGGGCACGTGCGGCCGCGCCGGCTCCCCGATCGAGCCGAGGCCGTAGGTGGCGACGTGCCTGAGGCCGTCGTCCCCGCTGTCGAGCGCGTCGACCAGGGCCGGCAGCGCGGTGCGCTCCCTCAGGTTCCCCAGGGCCTGCAGCGCGGCGCGGCGGGCCTTGGGATCGCCGTAGAAGGCGCCCTCGCGGCCGACGGCCTCCACGAGACGGGCCCGCGCCTCGGGCGTGGCGCTGCGCATGCGACCGATGTTCGTGACGGCGAGCACCCCGTACGGGTCCGGCTGGGCCGCGACGTTCATGACGTAGGCGAGGGAGTCGTCGGTGCCGATGCGGGTGAGAGCCTCCAGGACGCCGCGGCGGATGTCGTGGGGCTGGTCGGCGTGATCGAGCGCGACGAGGGACGCGACCATGCCGTCCGCTCCGCCCTGGGCCGAGAGCTTGACCAGGGCCCCCAGCACCTCGGGCGTCTCGGCGTGGGCCACGGCCTCGGAGAGGACCTCCACGGCTGCGGGGTCGTTCTTGAGATCGAGGCCCAGGTACCCGTAGTGTGGCAGCGTCTGCGGTTGGTCCGCGCGCATCAGGTACTCGACGATCGCGCGGGCGCCGTCGCGCCCGCCGCGATCCCCGATGGCCTTCAGGGCCTGCAGGTCCGTGCGGCCGTGGCCGGTGAGCCGGGCCTCGATACCGCGGACGACCTCGGCGTCGTTCGCACCGGGGAGGATCGCGAGGGCCTGGTAGAGCGCGCCCTTGACGCCGGGGGGCAGCGCGCCGTCGTCGAGCAAGCGGAAGAGATCGCGGACGAGCGACCCGTCGCGGCTGACCGCGAAGACGCGGATCGGCCCGGTCCGGTCGCCCGCCGCCAGAGCGCTCATCAGGGCGTCGCGAACGTCGTCGGGCAGCGCCCCTTCGTAGACCGCGGCGAGACGCGAGACGGCCGCCCACTGGATCGGGTCTTCGCTCATCAGCTCGGCGAAACGCTTCTCCACCTGGGCGGGGTCGGAGTAGTCGACGCCCTCGGGGATGCGTCGCGGGACGGTGCCGTCCCTGCCGCCGGGCCGCGGGCGCACCCCGGCGCCCGGTGCGGGCCGCGAGCCGTCCCGGGAGCCCTCTAGGTGAACGTCCCCGTCGCCGCTCTGGTCCTGGCGGCCCCGCGCCACGCCCCCGTCGCCGCTCCCGATCTCCACGGGATCGTCGTCCCCGCGGCCGAGCACGAGCCAGATCACCAGGGTCGCGGCAGCGAGGATGCCCAGGGCGAGGAGGGCGGATCGGAAGCGTTGGGTCATGCGAGGAGTCCTCGATCGTCGGGATCGCCGTCGGAGCCGGGGCTCCTGGCCGCGATCGTACCGCGCCCCCCATCGACCGCCCGCGCCCGAGGCCGGAGCCACGAGGCCCCGGCGCCACCCGCTATTGGACGCCGTGCGGCAGCGAACGTTGCGCGGCTTGCTCCACCCGGCGCCGGGACGCGGCCTCGACGAAGGCGGCGAAGAGGCGCCGCGTCAGGTCGTCGTCAGGCATCCGTTCGGGGTGCCATTGCACGCCCACGCACCAGGGGTGGTCCGGATCCTCGAGGCCCTCGACGACGCCGTCGTCGGCCCGCGCCGTGACGACGAACCCCTTCGCCACCCGGTCGACGGCCTGATGGTGGTCGCTGTTCACGCGGACGCGATTCGCGTCGACGAGGATCGCGAGGCGGGTGCCCGCCACGACGTCGACGTGGTGGGCGTGGGCGTCCCAGCGCAGGCTCTTCTGCTCGTGGCGAAGCGCGCCGGCGACCGAGACCTCGACGTCCTGGAGGAGGCTCCCACCGAAGGCGACGTTCAGCATCTGCGCCCCCTTGCAGATGGCGAAGATCGGGAGACCGCCGGCGTGGGCCGCGCGGATCAGCTCGATCTCGAAGCGGTCCCGGGCCGCGTCCACCTTGCCCGCCTCGGGGCGGGGCTCCTGGTCGTAGAAGAAGGGATCCACGTCGAGCCCGCCCGTGAGGAGGACGCCGTCGAGGTGCGCGAGGTACTCGCCCGCCAGCGCCGGATCGGGGTACGGAAGGAGAAGCGGGAGTCCGCCGGCGTCGGCCACGCAGTGGACGTACCCGTGGGACGCCGCGTAGCGGGCGAAGCCGTGGACGGGGGGATCGTCGACCGTTGCAGTCGTGATGCCGATGGCCGGGCGCATGCGGGACCACCGGCGGGGGATCCTACGCGTTCCCCGGCGGCGGCGTGCGAAGATTGGCCCATGCACCACGCCACGGCCAAGGCACCGGCGCGTCTGGACCTCGCCGGCGGCACCCTCGACATCTGGCCGATCCACCTCCTGCTCCCCGCTCCCGGCGTGACGGTCAACGTGGCGCTCGACACGCCGTCCCGGGCCACCGTGGAACCGCTCGAGGGGAGGCGGATCCGGCTCGTCAGCCGGGACCGGGGCGAGGAGGCGACGTACGGCGCCCCGGCGGACCTCGCGCGCGCGCTGGACCGGGGCGGCGCCCCGCTCGGGCTGCTCGGCCGCGCGGTCCGGGCCCTGGCCCCCGACGGCGGGCTGGTGCTCCAGACGGAGAGCGAGAGTCCCTCGGGGGCGGGCCTCGGCGCCTCCTCGAGCCTGCTGGTCAGCGTGCTGGCCGCGCTCCTGGACGCCCAGGACCGGGAAGACGAGATCCGCCCGGAGCGGCTCGTGCCGCTGGCGGTCGACCTCGAGACCACGCTTCTCGGGCGCCCGACGGGCTACCAGGACTTCTACCCACCGCTGCTCGGCGGCTGCCTCGCGCTCGAGGGACGGCCGGGCGGCGTGGTCGCCGAGCGGCTGGACGTCGATCTCGACGCGCTCGCCGCGCGCCTCCGGCTCGTGTGGACCGGCACGCCCCACGTGTCGGGGGACACGAACTGGAACACGGTCCGGGCGTTCCTCGACGGCGAGGACGCGACCGTCGCCGCGATCCACGAGATCGCCGAGGCGTCGCTGGCAGTGCGGGAGCGGCTTCTTGCAGACGACCTCGACGGCGCGCTTCGGGCCGTCGCCCGCGAGGGCTCCGTGAGGCGCCGGATGGCGCCCGGCGTGACGACGCCGACGATCGACGCGCTCGAAGAAGCGGTCCGGGAGGTGGGCGCGGTCGGCACGAAGATCCTCGGCGCGGGGGGCGGGGGGTGCGTGCTGGTGGTGCTGCCCGGGCCGGACGCGGCGGCCGTCGACGAGGTGCTCGAACGGGGCCCGTGGCGGCCTCTGGAGCTCCGGCTCACCGCCGAGGGCCTACGGCTCCACGCACGGAGCCGGGCACCCCGCGAGGGGTAGCAGGGGAACTGTCACTATCCCTTGCATGGTGCCTGGCACCGTACGAGGGTTTAGCGGCTCGTGCGGTATCGGTGCCTGGCACCGCCTGGGTGGGCTATCCTCTCC
>JAUXCH010000053.1 GCA_030618975.1 Planctomycetia bacterium | reverse complement strand
GCTCACGGTCAACACGGAGCCACTGGCGCCGGGCCGACGTGACGTGGAGATGGTCTTGCTCCGCGGACTGGCCGCAGCGGTGTTCGAAGACGTGACGCACCGACTGGGCGCACCCCCGCCGTACGTCGTGAGGGTCGCGGAGATCGTCGCGTCGGGCGACGTGAACGACCACTTGGAGCGTCTGCGACACGACACCGGAGACTCCGAGCCGCGTGTCGATCCCGCCGACTCCCGCGCCGTGGAGGCCACGGCCCTCGCCGCCGTGATCGTGCTCCGGGAAAGCGGCGGGCCGGACGCCGTGAAACGGTTCCTCCGCTTCGCGGCCGAAGGCGACGATCCCGACGACCTGCTCGTGCGCGCGGTGCAGGATCCGACGGGTCGTTGGGCAGGGCGCGGTCGCGCACGCCTCGCGGCACACCTCGCGAGCGTGGACGTGCGGCCCTGGCAACTCCTCGCACGGGCTCGCCGGACGGTCCGGGAGGAGGGACGCGGCGCGATGGAGAGCGTGCTCCCGCAAACGCTGCCTCCGCGGATCGCGCCGGAGGTCACCGTGCTGCGCGCCCAGGCGTTCGCCGACGAAGGGGACTACGAGAGCGCGCGCCGCCTGCTCGCGACCCTCGACGGCAGTGGCATCGTGAGCATCGCCGATCCCGGTCGCGCCGCCGCGCTGCGCATTCGAGCCGAACGCGCCGAGGGCGGAGACGCGCTGCTCGCGGACCGCCTCGAGGCAGACTGGCGCCGGGACTACCCGAGACTCGCCGCGCGTGCGGAGCCTACGACCCCCGGAGGGCGCACGCAGGACTCCGACTTCGTCGCCGTGCAGACGCGCGTCGAGGCGCTGCTCGCCGCGCACCGAGCCGGCGCCGCCCGCCGGTTCCTCGAGGGCATGGGAGAGCGCGCCCTGGCGCCGGAGCTTGCCGAGGTCCAGCGGGCGGTCGTCGCCGCGGAGTCGATGCCGACGGCACAGGCGATCGAGGTGAGTCGCCGCCGCGTCCGCACGTGGCTCGCATCTCGCACGGAGGAGAACGCCGCGGCGGTTCGAGCCGGCGGTGCGGCCGGCGCGGTCGCACTCGCGGAGGTCCTTCCTCCGCGGGCCGGTCCCGGACGGCGCGAGGCCGTTCGCCTGCTCGGCAGGACGGGTGGCACCGGGCGCGCGGTCGAGCTCCTCGGCCCCGTGTGGGCCCGGCGCGCAAGCCTTCTTCCGGGCGATCTCGACGCGCTCCTCGCCGTGGCGGCATGGCACGAACTGCGCGTCTGGGTGCAAGGCGTGGCGGGCGACGTGCCCGGTGGGGAGTCGGTCTGGGCACAACTGCGCTACGGCGTGGACGTGGCGTGGGTGCGACAGAACCCCCAGGTCCTGAGCGACCTGAGGAGCGACGCGTATCCCGTCCGACGGCGCGCGTTCGAAACCGTGGCCGAGAGCGGCCGCGCCACTCCGGCGTTGGTCGCGCACGGCCTGCGCGATCCGGCCCCACTGATGCGTCGCGCAGCCACGGAGGTCGCGGGACGCGAGAGCTTCCCCGCGCTCATCCGGATCGCCCTCCGGGACGACGCCTGGATGGTGAGACAGGCCGCGTGCGCGGCGGCCGTTCGCGGTTCGGGGACCGAGGCGCCGGAGCTGCTCTTGCGCGCCTTTCGATGCGACACCGCGACGCAAGTCCGCCTCGCCGCTGCCGTGGCCCTGTTCGAGCTCGAGGCGCCGGGTGCGCGCGTGCTCCAGACGTTGGTGCAGGGTCTCTTCGACGCCGTGCCCGGGGTGCGGGATCTGTGTGCCGCCCGTCTGCCCGGGATCGACGCGCGGCGCGTCGTACCGATCGTGCTGTCCATGCTCGAGGCCGAAGCCCGTCTCCCCCGGCCGCGGAGCTCCGTCCTGGCCCGCCTTTTCCTCGTCCTCGAGCGAAGTACGAACCGGAAGATCGGATACGTGGCGGGCATGTCGGCTGAGGAGGTGCGGACGCTCCTGGCCGAGATCCGGAAGTGGGCACAGCGAGGCGGACGATGAGCACGGCAGCGGACCTCGAGGGGGAGGACCGTGCGCTCGCCGAGCTGTTCGCCATTCTCGCGAGCGAGAAGCACCCCGCACTCGTCGTCCCGCCGGGTCACGACTGCGCCGTGCTGTCGCTTCCCGCGGCGTCGCCCGGACGCGTGATCGTCACCACGGACGTCCTCGTCGACGGTGTGCACTTCGACCTCGCGGAGTGTGGACCGGAGGCGGCGGCCGGGAAGTCCCTCCTCGTGAACCTGAGCGACCTCGCGGCCGCCGCCGCGGTGCCCGTGGGCTTCGAGGTGGGGGTGGTGTTGCCCCGCGATCGCGATCCCGATCTCCTGGTGCGTCTGGCCCGCGGGCTCGCTACCGTCGCGAACCGCTACGACTGTCCGTGCGCGGGCGGCGACACCAACGTGGCCGACGGTCCGCTGACGCTGGCCGTCACGGCCTGCGGGGCGGTCGGCCCCGGAGGCGTCGTGACGCGTACGGGCGCACGCGTCGGCGACGTCCTGAGCGTCACGGGCCCCCTCGGCGGATCGCGCGGAGGGCGGCACCTCGATTTCGTTCCGCGTCTCGCGGAGGCGCGCGTCCTGGCCGAGCGGGGCGTGCCCCACGCGATGATGGACCTGTCCGACGGCCTGAGCCGCGATCTTCCGCGCCTGTGTCGCGCGTCGAACGTCGGGGCCGAGGTGGAGGGTGCGCGCGTTCCCGTCCATCCGGACGCCCAGGAGGCGACGCGCGGCGCCACGCCGCTCGAGGCCGCGCTCCACGACGGCGAGGACTTCGAGCTCCTCCTGGCGCACGCTCCGCTGGCGGGGTCGGAGCGGGACGCGCTCCGCGCGGCCGGCGTCGACCTCACCGAGATCGGACGCGTGCTGGACGCGGCGGAGGGCATCCTCCTACGGACCCCCGCAGGCAGCCGACCCCTGGACCCGCAGGGGTACGACCACTTCCTCCGGGAGTGAGCCGGGGAGGGTCGCCCAGGCCGGTTGGATGTACCTTACCTCTCATGTAAGTTACAGTCTCCGTACGTGACACTGGAGGTTGGCGTCATGCCGTTCGTGAACCGCACGAAGGAGGTCGCGGCGCTCCGGCGCTGGTGGAACGAACCGGGAGGGCAACTCGGACTGGTCTGGGGTCGGCGCCGGGTGGGGAAGACCGCTCTCCTCCAGGAGTTCTCCCGTGATCTGCCGACGGTCTTTCACACCGGTACCCGTCGCCCGGCCGCCGACGAACTGCTCGAGCTCTCCCGGGTTTCCGCCGCGGTTCTCGACACCGGTTTCCGGGATCTGCAGGCTCGGCCCTTCGCGGACTGGCAAGACACCTTCGAGACGCTCGCCGAGGCGGGGCGAGACTCCTCGCTGCTGCTCGTCCTGGACGAGTTCCCCGAGATCCTCGAGACCGCGCCCGAGGTGGCGAGCATCCTGCGCGCCGTCTGGGACCGCGTTCGCGGACGAACCCGTCTCCGCATCATCCTCTGCGGCTCCGCGGTACGGTCCATGGAGGCCGCCCAGGAGGAGCAGTCACCGTTGTACGGTCGAATCGACCTGCGGCTCCGCCTCCACCCGTTCGAGCCGCACGAGGCCGCCCTGATGCTCGAAGGTCTCGAGCCTTCGGACCAGGCGCAGGTTTGGGGCCTTCTCGGCGGCGTGCCCCTCTATCTCGCATGGTGGGACCCAAGCCTCGGTCTTCGTGAGAATCTGCTCGACCTCGTGTGCCAACCGGGAGGCCGGCTTCTCACGGAGGGGGAGTACCTGCTTTGCACCGAAAGCGGGAAGGGGGATCTCTCCCGACGTGTCCTCTACGCGATCTCGCGGGGAAGAACGAAGTTCCACGAGATCGCGCAGGCCGTCGGGACGAGCCCCGCCCGGGTACTCGACGACCTGATCCAAGCCAGGCTCGTCGAACGCTTGGTCCCGGTCACCGAGGATCCGGAGAGGACGCGTCGAAGGATCTACCGGCTCGCCGACAACTTCCTCGCGTTCTGGCTCGGGATCGTCGATCGGTACCGCTCTGAGATCGATCGTGGGCTCGGCCGAACGATTCTCCCGGTGATCGAAAAGGAGCTCGACGACCACATGGGGATGCGGTGGGAAGATGCGTTTCGCGCACACCTCAGGCGCCTCGTCGCGGCAGGGAACATCCACCCGGAAGCCGTGGCGGTCGGCCCGTTCTGGAAACGGAGAGACGACCCGGTGGAGATCGATGCCGTGGTTCTCGCTGGCAGGCGGAGGGAGGCCGTCCTCGTGGGTGAGGCGAAGTGGTCGAAACGCGTCGATGCGAGACGGATCGTTCGAGACCTCGCTCGCAAGTTGGAGGGGCTCCCGCAGGTCTCGTCCGAGGCACGCTTCTGCGTCTGCGCGCGCGAGTCCGTGGCGCACGCCGGCGACGCGATGACGGTCACGGCCACGGAAATCTTCTCCCCATGACGTCGGCCGGTGCGATTTCCATCCAGGCGCCGGCACCGTGGAGGCCGGGCCTCGGCACCCTCTCGTCCTCCCGCGGGGCGTTGTCCCCGGGAGTCCGACGGGTCGGCAACGGGTAGGATTCTCGCGTGAAACCCACCCCGACCGAGTCCGCGCGCACACGGGACGCCGACGCGACGCGCGCGTTGGGCCGCGCCCTGGCGGAGGCCGCCCTGCCGCTGCCTGGAAACGGGCTCGTCGTCGCGCTCTACGGCGACCTCGGGGCGGGCAAGACCGTGTTGGTGCAGGGCGTGGCGGAGGGGCTCTGCGTCTCGCCCGAGGCGCGCGTGGTGAGCCCCACATTCACCATCGCTCGCTCGTACCCGGCCCGGGGCGGCGTCGTCCTCCACCACCTGGACGCGTATCGGTTGGGTGGGGGCCAGGAGCTGGAAGACGTCGGTTTCGAGGATCTATGCGGGCCCGGGTGCCTGACCTGCGTCGAATGGGCGGAGCGCGTGGCGGACGCCCTCCCGGAGGACCGGATCGACCTATGGCTGGAGATGGAGGTCCCGGAGCGTGCCGTCGAACCCGGCGCCCTGCCGGAGGCTCCCCGGCGCATCCGGCTGCGGGCGGGAGGCCCCGAGGCGGCGCGTGTGCTGGGTCGCTTCGTCGCGTCCCCGCGAGGTCCCTCGTGAGCCGCGCGGTCGTCGCCGCTCTCGGCCCGGTCCTGGCCGGGCTCCTGCTCGCCGGGCTCCTGCGAGCGGAGGACGAAGCGGAGGCCGGCAGGCGGTGCCTGCTCCTGGGACCGGACGGGAAGCCGCTCGCAGCCGTCGTGCTCTCGCAGGCGGCGCGGGGTCCGGACGGCGCAGTGATCTTCGACGCGGCAACCGGCGGCGAGACCCGCACGCTCGAGCGTGGCCTCCTCGACCTCCCCACGTCCAGCAGGACGGGCGCCGTCGTCTGGGGTCCCGGCCTGGGCGCGCAGCGCCTCGCGCGCGCGCCGGGCGTCGTGGGCCTCAGGCTCGCGCGGGCCGTTCCGCTCGGCGGGACGCTCCGTTTCGACCGCGGCGGCGCCGCCGCGGGCGTGACCGTGCTCGCCCGCCGGACGTTCGGCGGCGACCTGGTGCACGCGACGACGACGGACGAGAACGGCATCTGGCGGTTCTCGCACGTGGCGGCCGGGCGCTGGGAGGTGTCCGTCCGGCGCGGGGACGGGCGGCTGCAGTCTCTCGGAGTGTTCACTGCGGGACAGGAGGATGCCGACCGGATCCTCGTCCCGGGCAGCCGGGTCGAGGGGCAGATCCTCGACGGCGACGCACCCGTGCGCACGGGGATCGGCGGCCTCCGGTTCGTCCTCGTGAGGCTGCCGGGATCGGCTTCCCTCTCGGAGGAGCCCTTCGAGACCGCCAAGGACGGCACCTTCGTGCTCGACGACGTACCCGAAGGCATCTACGAGGCGCGTCTCGTCGACGGTGCCCCGTTCTTCTTCGACCCGGCCTCGCCACGCGTCGCGGTCCCCGAGCGCGGGCGCGTGGAGTTGCGAGGCTGGTTTGCGCTCCGGGGCCGCGTGGTGGCCGGCCGCGTGGAGGGACCGCGCTCGGCTCGCGTCGCGGACGGCCGCGTCGTCCTCGTTCCCGACGCGACGCAGACGGCCCCGCCCGGCGACTGGCCGTCGATTCCCCCGGCGACGACGGACGCCGAGGGCCGGTTCGAGATCCGCGGGGTTCGACCCGCGGTGGGCTACCGGCTCGCCGTGAGCGCCCGGGGGTACGCCGCCACCGTGACCTCGCCGTTCGACGTGTCGGGCCCGAAGCCGACGAGCGTGCCCACCGTCCTCCTGGCTAGCGGATGGCGGCTGGAGGTCCACGCGCGCACGCCGGTCGGCAAACCGGTGCCGGGCGTCGAGATCCGCGTCGTGCCGGCCGATCGTCCCGTGACCCGGGGTACCGCCGGTTGGGCGGCGCTCGCCAGGCGCGGTGTCACGGACGCGGCCGGGCGGGCGGTGCTCGCAGACCTTCCCGAGGGGGACGTCCGTGTGCTGGCCACCTCGCCGGGCGTCACGGACGTCCGCGGCCTGGTCCCGTACCCTCCGAGCGGCGACGTCCGTACGTGGACGGCGATCTTGTTCGGCGCGCCGGGCCTCGCAGGCCGGATCCGGGCGTGGGCGGGCGGCGTGCTGCCCGGCCTGGTGGTCCGGGCGACGCCCCGCGGGGACGCCGCGCCTCTCACGACCCGCGCGGGGACGGACGGTCGATTCGCGTTCGAGGGCCTCGGGAGCGAACCCGTGGACCTTGCGGTCGTCGACGCCCGCGCTCCTCACGGCCTCGCCCTGGCGCGGGTCGAGGGCCTCGTTCCGGGCCGGTCGCCGCCGGTGGAGATCACCCTGGCGCAACCGGCGACGCTCGAGGGCCGCGTCGTCGACGCGTCGGACACGGGTCCGGCGATCCGCATCCTGCTCGAGGCGCCCGTCTTCGATCCTGCCGACGACGCCTTTCGGTGGCAGACCGTGAAGAGCGCCACGGTCTCCGAGGACGATCCCCGCCGGACGTTTCGATTCGAGGGCCTGTCGCCGGGTCCCTACGCCGTACGCGCCGTCCAGGGCGACAACGACTCGGGTGCGACGACCGTCCGGCTCGAGGAAGCCGCCACCGAGCGGGTCGAGGTGTTCCTGCCGGACGCGGGGCGGGTGGCCGGCACCGTGCTCGGTGCGACCGATCGCCCGCTGTTGGGTGCGGAGGTCCGGCTCGTGCGGTTGCGCGGAGACGGCGACGCGCCCGGACGACCCGGAGGGATGCCCGAACGGGCGACGGACGACGGGGGAGGCTTCGTGTTCGAGGACGTCGCGCCCGGCGTCTGGCGGGTGGAGGTGCGCGACCGCGACCAGGCGCCGGACGAGGAGACGATCCGGGTGGCCGCGGGGGAGAGCGTCATCGTGCGCGACCTGGTCGTCGGTCGCGGCGGAGCGGTCGAAGGCGTGGTGAGCGACGGACAGGGCCGGGTGCTGGACGGAGCCCTGCTCGTGCTCGAGCCGATCGAGGAGGGTGTGGACGTGCGCCGGGCCCGGACCGGGCGCGCGGGGTCTTTCCGCGTGGAGGCCCTCCGAGCGGGAACGTGGCGCATCCGACTGGAGGCGCGTGCCGGTCCCTTCAGCGGAATCGAAGTGCTCGTCGAGGTGGTGGCCGACGAGACGACCGAGGTGGAACTCACGGCGGGCGGAGCGGGGCGGATCCTGGGTCGCGTCTGGCGGCGGGGTCGTCCCGTCCCGGACCTGGAGGTCTACCTCGTCTCGAGGCCCGGTGGAGAGGCCGGGCTGGCGCGGCGGCTCACGGCCCGGTCCGACGGGGAGGGTCGCTTCGTCTTCGACGGACTGGCGGGCGGTGCGTACGCGGTCGACGTGGCGGACGGCGGCGTCTGGTCGACACGACCCGTCACGATCGAGGACGGCGACGTCCTCACGCTGGATCTCGAGGCGTGGGAAGGACGCATTCCCGGGGAGGTCGTGACGCGTACGGGGACGCCGATCGCCGACGCCACGGTGATCGCGCGTCCTCGCGTACGGGGCCCGAATGCCAGCGTCGGGCGGGTGCGGACCGATCCCCAGGGGCGGTTCCTCGTCGTGGGGCTACCCGTGGGACAGTACGACCTGGAGGCCTCCGCGCCCGGCCTCCCGCCGGGTCGGCTGCTCGGCGCGACCGCGGAGGTCGAGGGAGCAGAGCGGCCGGTGACGGTGACGCTGGGTCGGGGCGGCACGCTCGACGTCACCGTGCTCGGACCTGGCGGGCGCGGGGTGTCGGGCACGCGGATCTGGCTGGAGGACGAACACGGCGCCGCCCTGCACGCGAGGCCGTACGTGACCGGGTACCGGGGTCGGCTCCGGCTCGAGGGCACGGCGCCGGGCCGCCTGTGGATCCGTGCCTACGCCCGGCGCTACGGCCGCGCCGCGCGTACGGTCGTTCGCGTGAAGGAATCGGAGGAGACGTCGGTCGACGTCCGACTGCCGCTGCCGGCGCGACTTGCCGTGCGCGTGGTCGGCGCGCGGTTCGATCCGTTGCCGCGTGCGCGGCTCGAACTCCTGCGCCTCCCGGACGGCGAGCCCGTGGTGCGAAACCGCAGTCTCGGACGATCGCGGCTCGAACCCGTGGGCGGGCGCATCCCACGAACCGGCCTCGTCGTCTTCGACGAGCTCGGGCCCGGCCGCTACCTGGTGCGGGTGGACGCGGGACGCCGATTCGAGGTTTCCGAGGTGGAGGTCGAGATCGGCGCCCTGGACGACGCCGCCGTGGTGATCGAGTTGGGCCCCGCGAAGTAGCTGCGCCTCGCGAGGGTATCCTCCCCGCATGACGCGGCGCGGCGCCCAGGACGAAGACACCCGGCTGATGCTGCGTGTCGCGGCGGGCGATCCGGACGCCTTCCAACCCCTCGTGGAACGAGTCCTGCCGCGGCTCCTCGGGTACTTCCGCCGCCTGGGCGCCGATCCGGCGCTCGCCGAGGACTGCGCGCAGGAGGTGCTGATCAAGGTCTACCGGGTGCGGGAGAGGTACCGGCCGCGGGCCCGTTTCGTCACCTACCTCTTCCACATCGCCCGCAACCACTGGATCGACGTCTACCGGCACCGCAAGGTGGGGCCCACGACGGTGTCGGCGGACGCCCCGGGTCCGGGGGGGGAGGGCCGGGGCCTCTCGGCCGACCTGCCGGCTCCGGCCGAGGAGCCAGGGGACGGCCTCGGCCGGACGGAGCTCGCCCGGGCGCTCGAGACGGCCATCGCGGCCCTGGCGGACGGACACCGCGAGGTCTTCGTCCTCGCCCAGGTCGAGAGCCTGAAGTACGCGGAGATCGCCCGGATCCTCAGGATCCCGGTGGGGACCGTGAAATCCCGCATGCACGCGGCCGTTCGCCAGATCCGGGAGACACTTTCCCGGGAGGGATTCGAACCGTGACCCCCAGGGAGCCGTTTCACCCTCCAGGCCCGGATTCTCCACCCGAGCACCCGATCATGAGCCCGTCCGACCCGACTCGTACCCCGCTGTCCGGCCCGCGCCCCTCGCCTGAGGACGAGGATCGCCTGCTGGACGCGCTGCGGGGCGAGCTCGCAGCCCGGGACCAGCACGACGTCGCCGTCCGGCTCGCGGCCGATCCCGCCCTGGCGGAGGCCTCCCGGCGTCTCGAGCGCTTCCTCTCGACGGTCCGCGAAGCCCACGAACCGGCTTCCGACGGGGTGGCTGCCCAGCGGATCGCGCTCCGCGTGCGCGACCAGGTCGGCGCGGAGGAGGCCCGGATCCGGCGCGAGGCGCCCGGCGCCACCCGCCGGCTGGCCTGGGGCCGGATCCTCGCGGTCTCCGTCGCGGCTCACGTGGTCGTGCTGGGGGTCCTCGCGTTCCTGGTGCAACAGGAGCCGCGCGCGGAGCGAGCACCCCCCGACGTGCACGCCGTATTGCCCTTCCCGGGCCTCGAGCCCGAGGAGTTCGTGTGGGAGGACATCCCCGCGGTCTGGCGCGGCCCGGGCCGGGAACCGCGCATCCCCGAGGAAGGTCCACTGGGGCTCGGCGTCGCCGGCGTGGAAGACGCCGACCTGGATCTCGCACCGCTCCAGGAGGGTCTGAGGGATCATCCGCGACCCGTGGCCCTCTCGATGGTGATCCGGCGTAGCGACGCGCTGAAGCGCCGCCAGCTCACGCGCTACGGGATGGACGCCTCGGGGACGCTCCGTGTCGTGAAGCGCGGCCTCGACGCCCTGGAGGGGCGCCGGCGGGCGGACGGCTCCTTCCCGGCGGGAGGCGGCCGGAGCACGATCGGACAGACCGCGCTCGCTCTCCTGCCGTTCCTCGCCGACGGGGAGTCCTCGCGGACCGGAGATCGCGCGGAGCGCGTCGTGGCCCACGGGATCGCCTGGTTGCGCGGTCGTGTCTTCGGGGACGACCTCGTCGGGCCCCGCGCCACCGTGGAGGGCGAGGTGCCGATCGCCGAGCTGGGCATGGCGCTCCGCGCCCTCTCCGAGGACTACATGCTCAGCTACGGTCACCTCGCGCCCGGCGAGGCCGCCCGTCGTGCGACGGAGCTCGGTGCGCTCGCACGGAAGGTGGAGGACGCGCAGCGCCCGGACGGCTCGTTCCCGGGGAGCGCCGACGACGTGCGCGCCGCCGTGTGGCCGATGTGGGGTCTGGAGGCGGTCGTGCGTACGGGCGCCGTCGAGGCGCCCGAAGAGGTGCCGCTCCGGTTCCGTCGCTGGTACGTCGCGTCCGATCGCAGCGATCCGACCTTCGCCGCTGCGGGGCTCCTGCTGCACCGCGAGCTCGGCGAGGACTTCCTCCCCGAGGCGCGCCGGCATGCGACGCGCCTGCTGCTCGACGCCGACGCGTCCGAGGCCGACCCCTTCCTCGCGCTGATGGCGGGCACCGGCCTCCTCCTCCACGATGCCGAGGCCTTCCGCGCCTGGAACGAGGAGCTCGGCGAGCGTCTCCTGGACGCGCTCGACGCGCGCGGCATGGTCCGGAAGGGCGACGAGGTGGGCGGCACGGCCCTGCACCTGCTCGCCCTCCAGGCCGCCTACCGCACGTTCTAGGGATTTCGTGAAGCACGCCGGACGCGGGGGTGAAGCCGCCCCCGTGACGCGCCGATTACGATATCGGGGAGCACGGTCGTTTTCCGCCGTGCGTGTCGCGCGACGCGGGAGCCCGGCGCTTCCCCGGGTTGCGAAGGTTCGAACGGCGTCCCGACGGGGGCGCGGAGAGGACTCGAGATGGACGTCGAGTTCGTGTGCATCGAGGGTGGCAAGAAGCTGTACGCGGTCCGCTCGTTCGGCCAGGCGCTGTTTACCGGTACACGAGACGAGTGCAGACGGTTCCAGGACGTCCGCCAGGACAAGCTGCGGGACGAGCGCGCGGGAGACCTGAGACCGCATCGTCACGCGCCGTTCGTCTCCCGCACCTACCACGTGTCGCGGATCCACGCTTGACCTCATCCTCGACGGCGGGCGCGGTGTACCGTGTGCGCGGGGTCGGTCGCCGAGGAGATCCGCTTGCCGACGTTCGCCGCCTCCCGTACCGCATCGCTGCTCGGTCTGCTGCTCGGTCTGCTGCTCGTCGGTGCAGCGGCCTCGGCCACCGCGGAGGAAGTCGCCCGGCCGCCCCTGACGGCGATCGAGGCGGGGCCGCTCGGACGTTCGACGCTGGTCCTCCTGGGCGACCTGGACGGTGTCCGGACCGTGCGAGGCATGGTGCTCGCCCACGTTCGCCCCGTGCGCGCGATCAAGGGGGAGGTGCCGGAGCAGCGCACGGTCACCGTCCTGATCCCCGGCGTCCGGCCGACCGCGGATCGGGAGACACCCTCGGTGCCGTACCTGACCGAGGGCGCACGCGGCCGGTACGTGTTCTTCCTCCGCCCGGGCCCAGGGGGCGTCGCGTGGGGCATGGAAGCTCTGTTCGACGCGCAGGGCAGGGTCGGAGCCCAGAAGCTCGCCAGCCTCGAGAAGATCGCCGCCCTGCTGGAGATCGTGGACTACGAGGAGCGTGCGCGCGAGACGCTCGACTGGCTGCTCGAGGCGCAGCGCGCGAAGGGTACGTGGACGCGTGTCAATGCGGCGCGCGAGCTGGGCCACCTCCTCGAAGTCCGGCGGGACCTGTTCGACGACGCGGTCCGGTCGCGCATCCGGAAGCTTGCGAGCCGCGGCTGCGCGCCCGCCCAGCGCACGTGGCTCCTGCGCCTGCTGAAGGATCTGGGCGCCGACCCGCCGCCGTCCGCAACCGAGGGAGCGATGCCGGAGAAGCCCGGCGAGCTCGAGCAGGCCCTGGCGGACGTGCAGGATGCCGACGCGCGGATCCGGATCCTGGAGCAACACCTGCACCGCGGGGGTCCGCTGGCCGCGACGTCGGTGATCCGGCGCATTCGTCGCGAGGACGCGACCGTCCGCGTCTGGACGATCCGCACCTTCGCGGAGGGCGGCTACGCGACGCACCTGCCGACGATGCGAGGGCTCTACGCGTACGAGTCCGACGCGGACGTTCGACGGGCCATCGTGTACGCGACCGGTCTGCTGGGCGGTGACGGGGACGTGACGTGGCTCGAGGCACGCACCCGGGGACCGAGCGTGCAACGGGAGGCGCTGTTCGCTCTCGCCCGCATCCGCACGGAGGCCGCGTTGGCCGCGCTCGCCCGGGTGCGCGCGCGTCCTCGGGACGACATGACCCCGGGTGACATTCCGGCCCTGGTGGACTACCTTCAGGGTCCCTTGTTCGAGGAGGTCGAGGCTGCCGCCGGCCGTGCCGTGGGTGCGGCGCGCGGGCGATAGCGGCTCGCGGCGAGAAGGTCGTGTCCAGGGAGGACGGGATGAAGACCGGGACGTGG
>JAUXCH010000435.1 GCA_030618975.1 Planctomycetia bacterium | reverse complement strand
GAGGCCGTCGTGGGGGGAGCGCGCCAGGAGGAGGCCTGCGCGCTACTCAACATCCGGCCTCGCACGCTACAGCGCTGGCGAGATCAGGGTATCGGTGACGATGGCCGTGCAGGGCCGAAGCACCCGCCCGCGAACAAGCTGACGGCCAAGGAGCGTGCCAGGGTCCTGCAAGTCGCCAACGACGCGGAGAACCGCGATCTCAGTCCCAAGCAGATCGTTCCTCGACTCGCAGATCAATGGGAGTACGTCGCATCGGAGTCCACGATCTACCGGATTCTCAGGGAGGAGGAGCAGATGGGGCACCGTGAGCCATCGCGTCCCCCGAGCAAGCCGTACCGGCCGGAGGAGTACGTCGCGACGGGCCCCAACCAGGTCTGGAGCTGGGACATCACCTACATCCGGACGCCGGTGCGCGGCATGTTCTTCTACTTCTACGTCGTGCTCGACGTCTGGAGCCGGTTGATCGTTGCGTGGACGATCGAGGCCGAGGAATCCGCGGAGCATGCCGAAGCCATGCTGGCAGCCGCGTGCGAACGCGAAGGCGTTCGGCGCGACCAGCTCGTGCTCCACGCGGACAACGGCGCCCCCATGAAGGCCGCCACGCTCCTCGCGTTCCTGCAGGTCATGGGTGTCGTGCCGTCCTTCAGCCGTCCGAGCGTGAGCAACGACAACCCGTTCTCGGAGTCCCTCTTCGGGACCACGAAGGGCCGCCCGGAGTACCCGCGCAAGCCCTTCGAGTCGCTAGAGCATGCCCGCCGGTGGGCGACCTGGTTCGTCGGTTGGTACAACACCCAGCACCGACACAGTTCCGTAAAGTTCGTTACCCCCGAGCAGCGACACACCGGCGAGGACGTAGAGATCCTGGCGAAGCGTGCGGAGCTCTACGAGGAGGCCAGAGCGAAGAATCCGAACCGATGGACAGGACAGACTCGGAACTGGAGCCACGTCGAGAAGGTCGTGCTCAACCCCGCGCAGTGCGCAAGTGAGCCCGCGACCGACGTGGCGTAGAAGGACAACTCAAGGCGACAACTATCTTGACACTCATCGGGAACGGTGCCTCGCGCCTGCCCTGCCGTGTCGGCAACTCGAACAGAATGTGCCGAATGTCCTGACTCGTAGCTCTGCTGTTCCTGGGAGGCTCCCTCTTCGCCATCGGCTGGGCGCAGGCGCTCATCGGCTACAACCCGGATTTCCCCATGGGCGCGATGATGGGCTGGACGATCTTCGTCGGATCGGGAGGTGGCATGCTGCTCGTGGGCGGCTGGGAGCTCCACCGTCGCGACCTGGACGCGGTCGCCGACCGGCAGAGGATCTTCGCCGAGGGAAAGGCTCTCGTGTGGGGATCGGCCGCCGTCGCGGCCCTCGCCCTCGGCACGCTGATCGTCCTGGCGATCGGGAGGTTCAAGGAATCGCAACCCCTCACCGGCATGGGGCGGCTGATCATGGCCTTCGTCATCCTGGGCGTCGTCTTCGCCGCCGCCGCGTCCATCGCCGTTTCCGCCTCGCGCAACGCGAAACCGCGGCGCCGCCGCAGTCCCCCGCGCCGGAAAGACGAGCGGCACTGAATGCAACAGGTTTGCATCAACCGCGCAGAAGGCGGAAACAAGGTGTCGCTTCTCGACGATTCGCAGGAAGGCGCATCGCAACGCAGCGCGGGTTGACACGCGCCCGGCGACGGGGGCAGACTCCCATGCAGGAACAGGGAGGGGGGAATCGCAACGGGGCGCACCCACGGTCGGTCGATCGTGACCTTGTGCTTCGGCACGCTCTCGCCTTCCTCCACGAGAAGGAGGACTGGATGCATCTCGATCGAACGAAGTACGTCTCCCTGATCACGTGCGTACTTCTGATCTTCATGCTCGCCACGGCGAGCGCAGCGCCGAGGGAGAAGGTGTGGGTCGTCACCCCCCTTCCCACCGATTCGGACTGGCACGGTAGCTTCGGCAACGACGTCAACGACAGCGGCTACATCGGCGGCGGGTGGATCGACGAGGACGGTGGGTACCACGCCGCCTACTGGTACCGGGGCGACTACTACGACCTCGCCGACGAGATCGGCGTACCCGAGGACCAGGAAGGCGGGACGTCGAACGTCCTGTCCATCAACAACCACGGCCTCATGGGCGGCATGGCGATGAGCGCGGACGGCGACCAGGTCGCGGTCCTGTGGGACGTGAAGCACGACACCTTCGAGGACATGCACCCCGAAGACACCCTGAGCTCCGTCCTCTGGGGCGTGAACGCCCCGGGCGACGCGTCCGGCAAGGCCGACGAGTTGCGCACGCTTCCCTGGGGTGAGGAGCGCGTCCTGCCCCAGCCGTACGTCTGGCCCAAGAACGACGACGGTCTAGCACTTCCCATCGGCGACTCGCTGGGCGGGCGCACCAGTGGCATCAACGCCTCGGGTACGGTCGCAGGCGCCTACTTCTCGCCCATCGGCTGGGTACAGGCCGCCATCTGGACGAGGGACTCGAACGGCGACTACGAGATGACCGACCTCCACGAGGAGCTCGACGACGACACGATCAGCGCCAGCGAGGCGTTCGACGTGAACGAGAACGGAATGGTGATCGGCATTGCGGTCGGATGGGATGCCGACGGCGTGTTCTTCACCTACGCCTGGACCTGGACGGAGGACGACGGCATCGACATCCTCGACGACGACGACGTCGGCGCGGCGATCGCCTGGAAGACGGCCGGGCGCTACATCGCCGGCTCGACGGGTCTGCTGGGCAACACGGCGGATTCGACCGCGGCGGTCTGGGTCCGGGGCGAGCTCGAGCTCTTGCCCGAGAACGACGACCTGACGCAGAGCGAGTGCGCCAGCGTCAACAAGAGCGGCCTCGCCGTGGGGTACGGCTTCGACAAGGACGACACCGGCCTCGTCTACCACCAGGGCTGGTACGCAGAGAAGGAGTAGGGCTCCCGAGTCGTGCGCGGGGAGGCCGCAGGGCCTCCCCGCCGCTCACCGGGCGAGGTTGAGGTTCACGTACTTCTTCGTGCCCGTCACGTCGCGGACGACGTACGGCGCGAGCCACTCGGGCAGCACCACCTTCTCGGCCGGGTCGTTCAGCTCGACCTCCGCGAGGAAGAGGTCGCGGTCGAGGAACTCGTCGATCTCCCAGGTGTAGCTCCCGTCCGGCACGACGTGGCGGCGCTTCGACACGCGGCACCCCTCCGTCAGCGGCCAGAGAGCCTCGAAGACCTTCTCGGTGGTCTCCTCCTCGAGCTCGGTACGCTGCACGCCCTCGCCGAACTTGATCGTCCGGAAGAACTCCGTGCCGTTGGGTCCCGTGCGCCGGCGGAGACGCTCGCGGAGGCGCTTCCCGGGCAGCCACCCCTGGTCGATCTCGACGGCGTAGGTCTCCGCCGGGAGCTCGGGGCACCCCTCGAGGAGGAACTTCCGCTCGATCTCGAGGTTGGGCGTGGCGAGGCGCTCGAGGTGGGAGGCCAGCCGCCCCGTCTCCTCGAGGAGGTCGTGCGCGCCGTCGGCGAGCCACTCCTCCTCGAGCCGCGCGTGGAGCGCGCGGCCTCGCTGCTGGACGCGGCGGGTCAGCTCCAGCAGCCCCGGCCGGTGCGACCGGCGGATCTCCTGGCGGAGGCGCTCGGCGTCCTCGCCGCCGACGATCTCGTGGAGCCGGCGCGCGTGCTCGACGGCCGCCTGCTCCATGGCGGCGCCGAGGTCCTCGCGCAGGACGTGGCAGTCGTTGAGGTCGCCGAGGATGTCCTGCAGGTTCTTGCAGCGCTTCACGACCTCGCCGGCCTCGGGCGTGAACTCCCGGACGGGCTCGACCAGATAGCGGAGCCGCTTGCCCATGATGCGGGCCTCGTGGGCTTCGTCCCGGTCGTCGAGCGAGGCGATCTGCATGAGGTGGCGCACGAGCTCCTCGGTGTGCTCGCGGACCTTCTCGGCCAGCGCCACCGCGAAGGTGCGCGACGCCTGGGGCCGGGAGAGGTGCACGACCGTGTGCATCGTCTCCACGGCGTCGAGCATGTCGTCTTCGATGGCGTGGAACGCCTCCCGCACCCCCTCGCACGCGTGGGCCATCGCGGCCCGGTGCCGGGTCCCCAGCCGGTCGACCATCCAGTCGAGTCCCCGGCGGTGCATCGCGTTGATCTCCTGCCGCTGCGTCTCGAGCCACTCGAGGGCCACCTCGGCGTCGCGTCCCGCGCCCGTCGCGTTCTGGAGACCCTTGAGCGCCTTGGCGTGCTTCTTCTTCACGCTGCCGCGCAGCACCTCGCGCCACGCCCGGATCGTGCTTCGCAGGCGCCGGATCGCGACGCGGAAGTCGTGGAGCGCCTCCCCGTCGTTCGGGTCGTCCAGTCGCTTGGAGGCCGCGTGCGCCTCTTCCAGGAGGCTGACGCAGATGCGACGGACGGACTCCTCCGGGGTCCTGATCAGGAAGTCGGGGGGAAAGGCCATGCGATCGTCGTCCGGCTCTCGGGAACCGACGAGTCTACCGCGTGGCGCCGGTCACGCCGACCGGGACCTGCCCGCTCTCGGGCCGCGAGCCCACTTCCCGAGCCGCCGGGGCTACGATCAGCCGCATGAGCCACCTGGCCGTCGTCTTCGACCTGGACGGAACGCTTCTCGACACGCTCGAGGACCTCGCCGACTCCATGAACGCCGTCCTGGAGGCGGCCGGCCAGCCCCCCCACCCCCTCCCCGCCTACCGTCACTTCGTCGGCGACGGTGTGCGCACGCTGGTGCGGCGCGCCCTCCCCGCGGACGCGGCCGAAGAGGCAAGGAAGGTGGACGCCGGCGTGACGGCGATGCTCGACGAGTACGGCCGGCGGTGGCGCTCCAAGACGAAGCCCTACCCCGGCGTCGACGTGCTGCTCGACGGCCTGACAGCACGCGGTCTGCCCTTCGCCATCCTCTCGAACAAGCCCGACGACTTCACGCGCCTGACGGTGGATGCGCTGCTGGGCCGGTGGCGGTTCGCACGGGTCTGGGGGGTGAAGGAGGGTGTTCCGCCGAAACCCGATCCGACGGG
>JAUXCH010000736.1 GCA_030618975.1 Planctomycetia bacterium | reverse complement strand
GTCGGACGAGGTCGTGGCCGCCCTCGAGGCCGCGGCCACGGAGGAGGGGCCCGAGGGCCTCCGGGCCCGGGCGGCACTGGGCCTCTCCCTGCTCGGCCGCTCGGACTCCGTCAAGGCGCTCGTCGCCCAGCTCCGGGGCGGCCGGCGGACGTCGCACCTGGCGGGCGTCACGCTGGCGCTCGGTCACCTGGGCCACCTGGACGCCGTGGAACCGCTGTTGGAGGTCGCAGCAGAAGCCGAGCGTCCCGAGCTGGTCCGCGCCATGGCCATCGTGGCCCTGGGCGTGCTGGCGGACCCGGAGGAGCGGCCCAGCCTCCTCCGGCTCAGCCGGGGGACCGCCTACCCCGTGCGCACGCGTGCCCTGGAGGAAGCCTTCACGATCATGTGAGAGAACGCGGCTCGTGAGAGAATGCGGAGAGGAGAGCCGAGCCTTGACGACCTGCTCCAGAGTGCTGACGACCGCGTCGGCCCTGGGCCTCGTCTTCCTCTTCCTCGCCGCGCCGGTCTTCGCGCACGGCGGCAACTTCAAGGTGCCCGCCGATCCCGGGGGGCCCTCGGCGCCGGGCTCCCCCAGCGCCCCACCGGGTTGGATCCCGCCGACCACACCCCGGTTCCCCACGCCACCCCCGTCCGGCAAGCTGGTTCGCTCGTCCACCTGGACCCCGTGCAGCTGGAACACGTGGTGGCAGCTGAACCTCGAGGCCCATCTCCCGCGGTGGGGCGACACCGCCACGTACGGCGTGATCACGGAGTCGGAGTCCCTCTACCGCGTCGGTTGCGCCGCCGTCGGCAGCGACGCTCCCATCCGCAACTCCCGCGTGGAGCGCGGCGCCACGCTCTTCGCGCTGCCCTATCTCATGAGCCGGATCGACCGGACGGAGGACGTGGAGCCGGGCATGGTCTCCACGGCGTTGATCGCGGTCGCCCGCATCGCCCGCGAGGAGGCGCCGATCGACCTCTTCCGCCTCTGGGCCGTGGACCGGCGCGCGACCCTGGAGGAGCGGGAGTCCGCGATCCTCGCCCTCGGGCTGCTCCGCCGGACCGAACCGTCCCGGCAGCTGGACGACGACGAGCTCTGCCGCGTCCGCGACTTCCTCCTGATGATGTTCGACGACGAGAAGGCGCCGATGCGGGTCCGTGCGTTTGCCGTGCTCTCGCTCGCGCTCCTCGCCGACCAGCCGTGGGGCCGGTGCGCGATCGAGAAGGACGGGCGGCTCCTCACCCGCGCTCTCTGGCGCCGGCTCGAGAAGAAGTACCCGTCCCAGGAACTCACGATCGCGCTGTTCACCGCCCTCGGGCATCAGCCCCCGGAGGGCGTGCCGGCCGGCATCCGCGAACGCCTGAAGAAGATCGCCCTCGGGCGGCCCGTCTTCCGTCGCAAATGGGACGCGATGGAGCGGTCCCACGCCCTCGCGGCCCTGGCCCGCCTCGGCGGCGCCGGGTGCCATCTCACTCTCCTCAACATGCTCCGCATGAACCGGATCCCGGACGCCGTGCAGTCTTCGGCGCTCATCGGTCTCGCGCAGCGCGCTCCGGCGATGTCCTCCGAGGAACGTGTCGACGCGGCGCGCGCGCTCCGCAGGGCGCTCACCAACGACCGGCACTGGCAGGTTCGCGGTCTCGGCCACATCACCCTGGGCATCGTGCTTGCGACGGACCTCCGACTCGGCCACCACGGCGTGCTCGATCGCACCGACGTCCTGCGCTACCTCGACGGCCAGGCACGCAAGGGTTCGACCATCACGCGTCCTTTCAGTGCCCTGGCGCTGGGTCTCGCCGCGTTCGACGTGCCCAGCTCGTCCCGCCCGACCGCCGCCGCGCTCCAGAAGATCCGCAAGACGCTGACCTGGGGCCTCTGCTTCGCTCGCGGCTCGGACGAGGTCGTCGGCGCCTACGCCGTCGGCGCCGGGCTCGCGCGGGCGGAGGGCGCCCGACCCCTCCTCCTCGAGATCCTCGCAAACCGGAACCGGGGCTACATGCTGCGCGGCCACGCCGCCCTCGCCCTGGGCCAGCTCGGCCGTGCGACGGCGGACGTCACCGCCGCCCTGCTCGAGGCGACGCGCGAGCGCGTCGCCCCCTTCATCCAGACGCAGGCGGTCCGCGCGCTGGCGCTCCTCGACGTCCCGGGCGTCCGCGAGGAGCTGATCTCCCAGCTCGCCGGCAAGAAGACCTCCCGGCCCGCCATCGCGGTCGTGGCCGGTTCGCTGGGCCGGGTTCGCGACCCGGAGGCCGTCTCGCAGCTCCTCGACCTCGCGCAGGACGAGAAGGCCTCGCGCTACGTCCGGATCGCGGCCGTCATGGCGCTCGGCCTCACGTTCGACCCGGAACCCCGCCCGAGCAGGGTGCTGCTCACGACCCACGCCAACTACCCGTCGCTGACCTGGTCGCTCCAGCAGGTCTTCAACATCATGTGACCCCGGGTCTCCCGTCAGGGATCGAGCGGGGGGGGCAAGGCGGTGGACGGGAGGTATCCTGCCGGCCGGCGGCGCCCCCCGGCGCGCGCGGCACCTGGAGATCCCGTGGGACGCATCTACGACGCCATGACGGCCTGGCTCGAGGCCGACGACTGGAAGTTCCAGTCGAACGCCGAGGACACCTTCGTGGTCACGGCCTTCCAGGGCCGCCACGCCGTCTGGAACTGCTACGCGCAGGCCCGCGAGGAACAGGAGCAGTTCGTCTTCTATGCCGTGGCCGGCGTGAAAGCGCCCGAGGCCGCAAGGAAGGAGGTCGCCGACTTCCTGACACGCGCCAACTACGGTCTGATCCTCGGCAACTTCGAGCTCGACTTCTCCGACGGAGAGATCCGCTACAAGACCAGCTTCGACGCCGAGGGCCTCGACGATCCGACGCCGCTGTTCAAGTCGTGCATCTACGCGAACGTGCTGACGGCCGACCGCTACTTTCCGGGACTCACC
>JAUXCH010000583.1 GCA_030618975.1 Planctomycetia bacterium | reverse complement strand
GGACCCTCGTACGGTGCCAGGCACCCCGCAAGGGACAACGCGCATTTCCCCCCCTGCGCCTCCGTTTCCCGAGTTCGCCGGTGTCGGCTACGATCGCCTCGGACACCGTGTCCTCCACCCGGCGGGGCGACCATGATCTTCGAGAATCCCAAGGAGCTCGTGGAGCGGGTCGAGTCCATGACGGATCGCAAGGTCCACGGCCGCGTGCCGGTCCTCGAAGACGCGTCCGACTACATGGGCATCACGGCCGGCACGGTGTTGAGGCTGGAGGGGAACGACTACTACATCCGCGGCGAAGCGCGTGAGGGCCGGTTCGGCATCGACGATCAGCCCAAGCTGTGGGTGAAGTACGCATGCGATCTCTCGGACGGTTCCCGGAAGATCATGAAGCTCGTCTTCCACGAGCAGTTCACGACACGGCTGGGCGCCATCACGGTTCGCTGCGTTCGGGACCAGGACAAGGAAAGCCGCGTGCTGGATCTGGCGGCGGGCGACGACCGCTTCATGCAGGGGCACAGCGTCCGGGACACGGCAGGGAACAACGTCCGGATCATCGACTACATTCGCGGACGCTCGCTGTTCAACCACGTAGCCTTGCTCCCGGAGAGCCACGAGGAGTACTTCCACGAGACGCTACCCGGCGTTCTCGGGCGTCTGCTCGGCTCGATCGAGGCGATCCACGTGCTGCACGAGCACGGGGAGCAGCACGGGGACATCCGCAACGACCACATCCTGATCGAGCAGGACACGTGGAAGTTCCGGTGGATCGACTTCGACTACACCGTCAACTACCTGGACTACGACATCTTCGGCATGGGCAACATCCTCAACTACGCCGTAGGGAAGGGCATCCACACCCTGCGTGGCGTCGAATCGCGGATGGGCGGCCGCACGCTGGGTGACGTGTCCCTGCGGGCCGAAGACGCCCTGCTCTTCTACCCGTACCGCATGGCCAACCTGCGCAAGCTCTACCCGTACATCCCCCCCGAGCTGAACGAGATGCTCATGCGCTTCTCGTGCGAGGCCACGGAGTTCTACGAGAGCCTGACCGAGATGGCCGCCGATCTGCGCCTCATCCTGCGCGACGTGATGCCTTCGTAGCACGAACATCCCCGCGTAGTACGAACCTCCAAGCGTAGCCGCGCGAACTACCCGCGCAGGAGCATGGCCAGCTCCACGTCCAGGTTCATGGGCAGCAGCTGCATGAGCGAGGTCTCCGCGTCGATCGAGGCCGGGTCGCCGAGGGCCTCGGCGTTGACCGCCATCACCTGGCCGCTGAGCGGCATGAAGACGGAGTGCTCCTCGTCTCCCGCCGTCCGCAGCCGGATGCCCGGGAATCCCTGCTCGAGCACGTCGGCTTCCTCGGGCAGCTCGACGGCGGTGACGGCTCCTACGCCCTCGAGGAAGGAGGCCTCGATCCCCACGTGGACGGTTCCGTCCTGCTGGTAGACCGCCCACGAGTGCTTGCGGAGGTGGAAGCGCTCGCCCGGCTCGATACTGCGTTCCGGTTCCGCGAATCCCTCCCCTTCCTGGGGCGTCTCGCGAACGGGAGGCGTGCCTCCCGCCTCGCTCGCCGATCCCCGCAGCGTGCGATTCACGGGCCCGAGCAGCTCCTGACGGGTGAACGGCTTGGCCAGGTAGTCGACGGCGCCGAGGCGCAGCGCCTGGACGGCCGTTCGGATGGAGGGGAAGCCCGTGATCATCATCACCGGTACCGAGAGCTTCAAGTCGCGGACCCGTTCCAGGATCTCGATCCCGTTGACCTCGGGCATCATCAAGTCGGTGATGACCAGGTCGTAGGTCTCGCTCTGGAGCTTCTCCAGCCCCTCGGTGGCGCGGAGCACGGCATCGACCTCGTGACCCTGGCGGCCCAGGATCCGGCGCAGGCTCACGTGGATCACTTCCTCGTCGTCGATGACGAGGATGCGGCACCCCTTCCGCCCGGCGCCTCCGACCCCTTCCGGGCTCTCGGGTCGTTCTTTCTCGGCATTCATGGATTCACTCCCACGCTGCGGGAATCGTGACGCGGAACGTGGTTCCGGCGTCCACTTCGCTGTTCACCTCGATCCGGCCCCCGTGCCGCTCGATGACACTGCGCACGGCGGTGAGCCCGAGCCCGTGGCCCATGTCGCCCTTCGTGGAGTGGAAGAGCTCGAAGATCTCGTTCAGCTCCGACTCGGGGATGCCGCAGCCGCTGTCGCTCACCGAAAGGGCCACCGATCGTCCGTCGTCGGCGGGCTCTCCGCGAATGCGGATCGTCCCGCGAGCATTCATGGCGTCACGGGCGTTGATCACCAGGTTCAAGAGAACCTGCTGCATCTGCTGGAGGTCGACGTGGAGGGCGGGCAGGTCCTCGGCGATCGACACGTCGAACACGATGTCGTGGAAGGTGGCCTGGCGCTCGACCAGGGGCAGGACGCGCGAGACGAGCTCCTCCATCTCGACGCGTTGCCGCTTCAGGCTTCGCTGTCGCGAGAACTCGAGCAGGTCCCGAACGATGCGCCGGCAGCGCAGGGTCTCGCCCACGATGAGCTCGTAGTCCGGCCGTGCCGGGTCGTCCGGGCCGGCCTCCAGCAGGAGATCCTGGGCGAAGGTGAGGATGCCGCTCAGCGGATTGTTGATCTCGTGCGCCACGCCGGCCGCCAGCTTGCCGATCGCGGCGAGCCGTTCGGTCTGGATCAGCTCCTTCTGCAGCCGCCGACGCCGGGTCCGGTCCTGGCGGACGCAGCAGATGCCGACCACCTCTCCCTGGTAGTCCTTCAGAGGCAGCCGTTCCGAGACGAAGACCCGTTTCGTTCCGTCGAGGGTCAGGACCTCTTCGCTGACGTGGCGGCTGCCCTTCGCGAGGGCCTCCCGGTCGAGCTCGAGAATCTGCTCGACGGTCTCCTGCGGGAAGAGCTCCTCGGCGGTCTTTCCGATCATCTCCTCCCGTGGGATCCCCGCCAGCTTCCCGGCCCACGGATTGACCAGGACGTAGCGGCCCTCCCGGTCCTTGATGGTGATCAGGCCGTGGACGGCGTCGACGATCTGCTTGAAGTGCCGAGCCGACTCCTCCGTCTCCCTCCTGAGCTTCACCTGTTCCGTGACCTCCCGCGCGGTGAGGACGACCCGGACGATGTCGAGGTCCTCGTCGAAGATCGGGTTGGCCGCGATCTGGAAGTACGCGTCCCTTCCCGAGCGGGTCTTCCGGGCCCGGAGGACGCTGGTCGGCACCCCGTGTTCCGTGATCTCGTCGAACAGACGGATGAAGTCCGCGGACCAGCTATCGTCCTTCGAATCCCCGAAGACCTCGCGGACCGTCTTCCCGTGCACCTGGCCGCGGTACTTTCCCGTGAGCCGCTCGAAACGTTGATTGACGCGCATGATGCGCATCTGCTTGTCGAGCACCAGGATGAGATCCGGAATGGCATCGACGGTGTACTGGAGCTGCATCCGGTCGCGCGCCGCCTCGGCCCGCAGCTCCGTGCGGATTCGAAGCTCCTCGCGCAGCTCCCCGGCCACCTTCTCCAGATCCCAGAAGACGCGCGCCATGACGTGGTCGATGACGCGAACGCCGGCGGGCACGTGGCGGTGTACCCGGTCGAGCACCTCGTCGGAGCCGGTGAGCTCGATGACCAGCTCCAGGCCGGGCAGTGCCAGGCCGTCCTCGAGGCGCTGCAGGACCTGCCAGCCCTTCTCCTCCGCGTAGCGGAGGGCCGGGGCCTCCTCGTCCACGTCCACGACGGCGACGACCCGGATGCCCAGGGACGCCAGCCGCCCCTGCTCGACGAGCGCCAGCACTTCCAGGCAACCCTGGCCGCCGCCGATGAAGAGCGTTCTCATCGTGGACCCCGCCTCACGACCGTCCGAGGACCGTGTCGTCAGCCTCGGGGCCGCATTCTACACGGCCGCGATCGTCGCCGGCGCGCCCCACGGCCGCTT